>JAREAI010000116.1:0-7584 GCA_029240435.1 Nitrososphaeraceae archaeon
AAGACAAAGCAAGAAGAGAAGCTGAAGACAAAGCAAGAAGAGAAGCTGAAGACAAAGCAAGAAGAGAAGCTGAAGACAAAGCAAGAAGAGAAGCTGAAGCAATAGAACATACTACCAAAGAGTCAATAGAAGAAGAAAAACGCCAACAAGAAATTATCAGGCAAGAGAATCTTGTAACATCAAGAGAAAATGCTAATTATCTGAGAAATGATCGTGACCCCTTTTTGGCTAATATGACTTTGTGGCAATATTCTACGGTATCTTGGATTGATATGTACAAAGAATTTGCTATAAATGCTGCCAAATTATCAGAATCCTGGTTCAATCTCTTTTGGAGTCCATGGACAAAAGAGCAAAGAAGAGATAAGGTAAAGGTAGAATAGTAGCAGCAAACATATTTTTTTATTAAAATACTAATTGAACAAACTAAAGAAAGAAGTTTTAAAAGGAATCAATCATCGACGTCGTCTTTTTTGTTAGACTCTAGTTATAATCCATTCAAAGTAACATCATTTCTTTCCCTATACTATGTATGTTATGTAGCGAATGCTTATTATAAACTGTATAACTATAATTTAGAACAACAGACTTTGAAGATCAATAGTAATTCTACTATGCACTAAAATTTCTAGTGCCAATCCATATCCAGTATATACAACCTTATTTACCTTATTTACGATTAGAGAGAATTATCATTTCTCAAGGAAAGATCTAAAAAGAAAAGTTAAAAAAACGATAGCAGTAACAACAACGTCAACTGACGATACATCCTAAAAAAACAATATAGTAAGTATCACAATCAGAATTAGCACAGAGAACAACACCATGCAATCAACAGAGCATTAAATTATACTAAAAGATATATCAGAAAGACAATAGATGAGGCAAGAAGTCAATTCCACGTTACACTCAAGAATAGAATCGCTTGTATCATTCTGGAGGCCATATTGACCTTACATTTTTCTATCACAGTTGTCAGACTTCTCTATTTCTCTCTTCCAATTGAATTTATATCGTGATCACTTTAATCATGCTTCTTTGAAAGCCACTACTTTATCACAAAAGTTTTTCCTATACCCTTCCTGCGGCTCTTTTTGTTTATTGTAGTTATTAAGTAGTAGTAGTCTATACAAAATTTTAGATTGGCAACATCGATATCGCTAATAATAGCTGAGGCATCAATAGAAACTGTACCAAAACAAATTGCTAGTCATCCTGCAGTTAAAAACCATGCTCAAAAGCTTGGTAAAAATCCTAGAGAAATTTTACTTGACAGAAGTTATCACCATGCTGCAATGCTGAGAGCTGGATTAGAATCATATTGGAAGCGTGGCAGACCGGATATAATCCATTTTGCCCTGATGGAGGCATTGTCAACTCCCTTGTTTCTTAAAGGTATGTTGAAGGTATATATTCACACGGTGACAGATAAAGCAATACTTATTGGTGATAATTTACGAATACCAAAATCCTACTTTCGTTTTGAAGGTATTATGATGAATTTATTCAAAGAGAAGGTGATTAAAAGTGCCGATGGCAATAATATACTCTTAGAATTACACGACAATATTACGTTTGAAGAATTCATAAAAAATGGAGTAAGACCTGACAAACTGATAGGACTCTCTAGCAATGGAGTTCAAAGCACTGCAGAAGAGATAGTATCTAGAAATATTGTTAAAAACGATCACCATTTTGCATTTGTGATAGGCGGCTTTCCAAGAGGTCATTTTTCGGACGATACAAGCAAGATGTTCAGTTGTTCATACTCTATTGGAGAATTCAAATTGGAGGCACACACAGTTATCGCAAGAATACTATATGAATGTGAGAAAGTTCTTGTTTTGCGTAATTAATAGATTTAATCTAAAGATTGATTAATTTACCATTTAAATGTGATGCTATCTGGCGTCCTAACACGATCTATGCTAGTTGGACTGGATGATCAATCAATAAAGAAATATACTTCTATGCTGTATGGTAATTGTAGACGTTTTTTATCGTCATAGATTAATGTTTATGAGAGTTGCTGATTAAGCATTAAAATATACGAAGACAAACTGAATCTAGTATGGTTAACTAATTGTCATAAACTTAAAATCTGGCTGTCAACAGACCCTGCATAGACCATTATTCTTGAATAACTGTATACATCCATTATCATTAGCAGCACAAGAATGAATAAATGTACTTTTATATCTCGTTGTTTTAGAAAAAATTTGAAGCTCAACTGTCGTCGATAGAAGCACGATTTTCAGATTTTAAGGCGGACATAAATCCACGATCATGGATATCACAATATCGCCGATCTTCAATTGGTTATATAACGAAAATGCTTTTGTTCTACCATGGAATTGGCTTTATAATTATGCTAATTGGAACATCTGTCATCGATAACGTATTTTCAGATTATGTCGAACCATCACGTCCCCTGTACCTCCATTTAGTGTTAGCCGCTGGACCTATTGAGGAAACTATTTTTTTTGGCATTCCATTTTATGTCTTTGGCAACAATTTTGTGGTTTTGGCAGGCGGTATTATATGGGCAATGATTCATATCCTGAATACCGATACCTATGAATTAACTGCCCTTGCATTTGCAAACTGGTTGTTTGTTATACCTTCTCTTTTTTTCAGTCTCAGAACTTGGATTAGTGGAAAAGGCTGGTTTGCGATACTTACCCATTCTATCTGGAACGGAATTTTTTTTGCTCTAAGTTGTGTCTTTGGACAAACTTTTTGTATGATTACTTCGTCTGAGGGTGATGCTCTTGGAATTATAAATAGTATAATAATATCTGGAGGTTTGCTAAGTTTAACATATTTACTGTATAGAAGAAAACAACAAAAATAACAGTTATACCTTACTCTTTTTCATATTTTCAATTTTTATTTTGAATCTAAAAGACTGTGAATAAAAAATAATTATTTTTTTAGAGTGTGATATTTTTTAACTAGGCGGTGATAATTAAATTGGAAATTAATTGATTCAAATATATCGTACAGAAACACTAAAACTCGGATATAGTAATTATGCAGTTCCTGCTCATCTATTCACTCTTTCTTCCATAACTTTCGGTTTTGCTGTCTATTTCTTTGATCGTTTATTTTAGTTACTCTTATAGTCTTGATCTAAATTTTGACCAAGCTCTTTCCTGATGGATTATCCTTTTCATTTTTATTTTTTCTCTCACAGTAGTAGTACAAGACCCATGTTCGAATTAATCGTTATAATGGTAGCTTATTTTTATCGACTATTTAATAAAAAGTAACGTTTATGCATTTTAAACAACTGGATTGTATTAATATAGAAAAGTGATGGTATAAGAAATGATGATTATTTGTAACATATCTGTGATATTATTACGAAAAGAGGACACAGAAATAAAAATGCTAGACAGATCTTGGCAACTAGGTGGGAAATTACTTCAATGATATCTTACTATGTTATATTAAAAGAATGCGGTCATAGATCATATAATATAAAAAACGATAACATGGATGATAAAATTGTGCATTATTGGTATTGTGATCAATGCCAACAAGTTAGAACAATAAAGACATTAGGCTTTATTCTAGACGATAATATTTTACAATAGTCGTCATCTTGTTGCATCAAAGAAATACTGAGTATGTAAAACATAATTCCAGTCGTTAGATCCTCTCCAATATTGCTTATGAATATGACTTTATCGTCATTATGAATAAATATGCAGTATTTATTACTTGGCATGTCATATCTAAGAGTAAATAGCACATTAGCAAAGGCAAAACAAATAGATAACATAGGTAATGACAGGATTTTTACATATCTAACACATTTTTATTATCAGATTTTGTATTTAGTGCCAATCATGTCTCGATTGATTCTAATATTCTTAAAGTGCAGATTTCATGCTGAGTGGAAACAATAAGATTATCACATCACCTTTCCAATACATAATATAAATAGCATTATTGCTAACTTTCTATAATGCAAGAACATGGCAATCGTAATAAGGGTAACTCTAGGACAAACAGGCTTATTAAAGAAAGTAGCCCATATCTTTTACAGCATGCCAATAATCCTGTTGACTGGTACGCATGGGGAGAAGATGCTCTTCAAAGAGCCAAGAAAGAAGACAAGCCTATATTTCTTAGCATAGGATATAGCGCGTGCCACTGGTGCCATGTGATGGCCCATGAATCGTTTGAAGACGAAGAAATTGCCAAGATAATGAATCAAAATTTCATTAATATAAAAGTAGATAGAGAAGAAAGACCAGATATAGATGATATATATCAAAAAGTTTGCCAACTTGCAACAGGAACAGGTGGCTGGCCCCTCTCTATATTCTTGACCCCGGACCAAAGACCTTTCTATGCAGGTACATATTTTCCAAAATATAGCAGGTATGGTATGCCTGGCTTTGGGACGATATTAAATCAGTTGGCCGAAGCATACAAATCAAAAAAACAGGAAATTCAATCTGCCACTTCTGAATTTATGCATGCCTTATCAAATACAGCAAAAGACGTACAAGGAAAAGGAGAAAATATCGAACGATCAATAATAGATGAGGCGGCTGTCGGTCTACTCCAGATGGGAGATCCTATATATGGTGGTTTTGGCCAAGCACCAAAATTTCCAAATACATCCAATCTTCTCTTTCTTCTACGTTACTATGATATTTCACAAATAAGCCGTTTCAAAGATTTTGTCATGTTTTCAGCTGATAAGATGGCTGTTGGTGGTATTCACGATCATCTTGGCGGAGGATTCGCTAGATACTCAACAGACCAAAAGTGGCTTGTTCCTCACTTTGAAAAGATGCTTTATGATAATGCTTTGTTGACACAGCTCTATGCAGAACTTTATCAAATCAGTGGTAATGTAAAATACTTGAAGATAGTGGAGAAAATCTTGGAATATGTAATTGCTGAAATGACCTCTCCCCATGGTGGATTTTACTCTGCTCAAGACGCTGATTCTGAGGGTGAAGAAGGCAAATTTTATGTCTGGTCAAAACAAGAAATTGTCAATGTCTTAGAAGATACAACTATTTCTGATATTTTTTGTGAATATTACGGAATTACAGAGGCAGGTAATTTCGAAGGTAAAAATATTCTCAATATTAGAAACTCCTTAAACCATCTCGCACAAAAATACCATATGACAACTGAAGCAATAGAAGACGTTATCAATGATGCCTCAAAAAGGCTTTTTGAAGTAAGAAGTAAAAGAGTAAGGCCAGGGCAAGACGATAAGATTCTGACTTCTTGGAATGGACTGATGATATCAGGTTTTGCCAAAGGATATAAAATTACTGGAAATAAAAAGTATCTTGATGCTGCAATAAATACAGTAAACTTCATTGAATCCAAAATTGCAAAAAATGATGGTAGATTACAAAGAGCATTTAAGGATGGAATTTCAAAATTAAATGCATATCTTGATGATTATGCATTTTATGTTAACGCATTATTGGATGTATTTGAGATCTATGCTCAACCAAAGTATCTTCAAAAAGCAATCGTTTATACTAACTTTATGATCCAGCACTTTTGGGATCCTAATGGAGGCAGTTTCTTCTTTACCTCCGATGATCATGAGCAGTTGATTGTCAGAACAAAGAGTTTTTACGATCTCGCTATACCTAGCGGTAATTCAATGGCTGCATCGAACCTCCTTAGGCTATATCATTTCATTCAAAACAATGATTACCTATACAAGGCGGAGCATATTATGCGAGAAGGCGCAAAAACTGCATCAGAAAATCCGTTTGGGTTTGGACATCTATTAATGGCAATGTATCTTTATATAAAGAAACCTATTGAGATAACAATTATAAAAAATACTGAAAAACAGAGATCGAATTCTGAGATGGTAAACTGGTTAAATAGACAGTTTATTCCTAATGGTATTATTGCTATCATAGAAAACGAATCACAATTACAAGAACTACAAAATTATCCATTTTTCAAGGGAAGAAATTTAGTACAGGAAAATCAAAAGGAATCTGACTACGCATTAGTTTGCAGAAACTTTTCCTGTTCTCTTCCTATAAACTCTGTACAGGAATTGGAAAGGCTTGTCAGAATGCCTTGATTACAAAATAATAAGATTAGGTTGAAACAAATAGCATAGAACCAGAAGTGGATTATCAAAAGCTTTGCTTTACAACAAAATTGTTATTATTTATTTGACGATGAACTTAATTTAGTTTGCTCCGCTATGTTCCTGCAAAATGTATCTGATTTATTATTTTATTTATGATTGTCACGTGTAAAAGGACAGATAAAGATAATTTGAATGATTTTCATCATTTATAGATGTACTCGCTCAAGATCTACGGCGCATTTCTTTTGATAATATCTAAAGACGCATGAAAAAGAAGATAAATTTTATCGTAAATTTGATATACATATCTCAATTGAAACTAGAATTACAGATTTGCGATAATACAAGATTAATTTGACATATTGTAAAAGAATATGCAAAAAAACTTCGAGTTTATTAAGACAGATAAAAATAGTATGATCTGAACATAGAGCAAAAAAATGAATTATTGTTAATAAGTAAATGGAGGTATGAATGGTGGAATTTATAGTAAGAGAACTTTTGTAAAGTGGAACTTTTTAGGCGCGCATTCATTGCCGAGTAGACTACAAGTAACTCCATATTAGAATCTCCATTTGAACCACAACATTCTGCTTTAATAACACAATTTGGGAAACCTACGAGTGTATCGGAAATCCATTCAGATTGTATGGCATAGATTAAATCTCACATAATAGGTTGCTCTCCAATACAGTGTTAGTGATTCATATTTGCATAAAATTCAAAAGGGGCCGGCTGTAAAATTATCATTATCTTATAAGACCAAGCATCCACTTAGTCAGGTAGAATTGATATCTTGGCAATTAACAAGAATGATTGCACAAGGTGCAATATACATTTAAACATCAGAAATTAATAAACGAGAGAAATTGCCTATCTGAGGATGGAAGGAAAGTGTATAATTCAATTCACTCAGAATGGTTATAGAACAGTCTTTATTACATGCGTGTGCACTTAGCTTCTAATACTTTTGCATAAACAAGGAGTGCTGCCACTGTCTTAGCGTCTTGAATTTCTCCATTAATGCATTTTTTGATTGCAGAAGTAAATTTAATGCGTCTAACTGCGATATTTTCATCGTCATCAAGATCTGCTTTTCTTTTCTTTATCTTTTTCAAATTTGTTGCAATAAATATGTGCATTAGTTCGGTGTCATATCCAGGTGCCAAGTACCATTGCATTACTGGTGATAACTTACCACTGTAACCAATTTCTTCTCTCATTTCTCTAAGAGCCGCCTGCTTGGGCGTTTCACCTTTTTCTATTTTTCCTGCAGGTATTTCTAAAATATTTTTTCCTACCGCGTGCCGATACTGTGTCACAAAAAGTATGTCTGTCCCATCAATAACAGGAATCAACCCTATAGAGGGTTGATGTTCTACTATTTCTTTTTCAATTATCTTATTATTTAACTTAAACCTGTCTAGCCTAAGTGAAATGTTACCTGAATAAATTCTATTACTATTTATTATTTTGACTACATT
>JAREAI010000117.1:0-10856 GCA_029240435.1 Nitrososphaeraceae archaeon
CAATACATTTATGATACATATGGCAAGTTTCCAGCTACTATTCAAAGCATTTTTTGCTTTATGTATGTACAGGCTCAGCATTTAGACTTAGACTTCTATAATCACTACTTTAAACCTGGTACAGCATATTTGACTACACATAAAGACCATATGAAAAAGTGGCACTAGGATCAGAAAGCAATTGCTGTCTTGAGGGAATTATTATAGGGATCTTCGAACTTAAAGAAATCCAAGAATCTTTCTAGTAGATTGGGATATTATCTTTGAACTTCTTTTGATTTTAATGCCATTTTGAATTTTGCATAAGGAGATAATCTTGATAGAACTGCCGAATCGGTGGCCGCCACAATAGATATTTGTGATATTCTAATGATATAGCCCTATAAATGGTCCTATAAAACGATACACTAGTGAAGCGGGTTCGGTGGAATCCATGACGATATCGGTGCTAAAAGTAGGTTCCTCTTCTAGTGTAGGACAAGCTAAGCTTTAAAGTTTTTCTTTTTGTCCTTGAGATGAAATCCTTATATTCCGTACGGTTCACGAAATCAATATCAAAGATGAATAAAGAGAGGTTCACTATCAGTATTACTGCAGGGATTGCAGTCATGTTATTACTTATTGGAGGAACAGGGGCGACTACTGTTGTTCTTCTTAATACTGCACATGCTCAGACGGCAACATTAGGAGAGCCATATTTTGTAGAAAAGGGAATGATTACAAGTCAGAAAGAAATTGGCCCTAACAGAACACAATTCACTTTTGCTGCCAATGGAACGATGAATGGTAACATAGAGGTAACAGACACAGGAGAGTTTGTAAGTATTTCTAAAGGTGAACCAGCGCCAGGACTAATAACGACCAAGGATGGAGTAATAACGACCAAGGATGGTAGTGAAACGGCAAACTATACTGGGATAGATGTAGGAAATTATACAGACTATCAAGGGGCTTCAGCATATAGCACAAATTCTACTGGGAAACTATCTTTTTTGAATAATATGCTGGGTATATATAAGGGTGAGACAGAAGAGAGTGGAAATTTTGTACTTAGAGAATGGCATTGGAAGTAGTAACGGTAGGATAATTCACCAACTATTCTTCTTCTACTCCTTTTACTTCAAACTTTGTGACGTTTGTTTATCCCTTGATCAAAAGCGATATTTTTAATTGGACTTATCTCTTCACACACGCTTGAGATACTGGTGAACAAACTGGACAACAATAGCGCCCTCACCTACTCCAGATGCAACCCGCTTTATCGAACCATAACGTACATCTCCAGCTGCAAATATTCCAGGTACACTGGTTTCAAGCAGGAAAGGCTCACGATCAAGGTTCCAGCCTTTTAGACGATTATTATTATGCCCGCCCTGCCTCATCGCTAGATCGGGACCTGTTAGAATAAAGCCGTTTGCATCTGTTGCCACTATCTCAGATAGCCAATGTGTGCGTGGCTGTGCGCCAATAAAAATAAAGAGACCCACAGTAGGGAAGGTCTGTTTTTCACCTTTGAGAGTATTATTTACAGTAATTGCCTCAAGCCGATTCTCGCCTTTTATCTCTACAACACTAGAACATAACCGTACTCGGATATTCTTGCTTTCAGTTATCTGATCTACCAAGTATTGCGACATAGTTTTAGCAAGAGAGTCACTCCGAACTAGCATAGTTACCGTTTTGGCATATCTTGAAAAGTATATTGCAGCTTGTCCAGCAGAGTTAGCTCCACCAACAAGATAGACATCTTCATCACGACAAGTGAGGGCTTGAGTCATAGCAGCACCATAATAAACACCAGCTCCGGTTAGCCTATCTATGCCCGGTACGTCTAACTTACGATACGAAACTCCAGTTGTAATCAAAAGTGTATGACAGCTTATCTCGGTTCCATCATTTAGTTTGACAAAGCGATATGGACCATCTACACGTATGTTGGTGGCTTCTCGAGGAGTGAGAATTTCGGTACCAAATCTAACAGCCTGAGCCACAGCTCGCCTCGCTAGATTTGCACCTGTTAGACCGGTAGGGAAACCTAAGTAATTCTCGATATTTGCACTCAAACCGGCTTGACCTCCTGGAGCTTCCCTTTCGATCAATAATGTGTGCAATCCCTCTGATGCACCGTAGACTGCTGCTGCCAAACCAGAGGGGCCAGCACCTACTATAATAAGATCATAGAAGGGCATTTGAGCGTGTGACTTTAACCCTATCTTCTCCGCAATTTGGGAATTTGTTGGCTCTGCAAGATGAGAGCCATCTGAAAATAGAACTAATGGTAAGTGTTGTGACGCAGTCATGTCCGCAGTATTTGGGGAGGAGGTGACGGCAAAATTGACCAATTTAGTTGCCTCCTTGTCTGACTCCGCATCCAGCCATTGATATGGAATACCATTTCGAGCTAAGAAATTTCTCGTTTCATGAGACTTCGATGACCATCGCAGACCTATGACACGAATACCTTCAAACGGTGGTCTAAATGATGCCATCCAATCATCGAGTAAATCACTAATGACAGGATAGAGGTTCTCTTCAGGAGGATCCCATGGCTTCATCAGATAATAATCAATCTTTGCCTTGTTGATAGATCTGATAGCTGCATCGGTATCGGCATAAGCTGTAAGTAGGACACGTTTAGCATCAGGATATATCTCCATAGCCTGTTCAAGGAATTCCACACCTGTCATATGCGGCATTCTCTGGTCTACTAAGAATAATGCTGGTGGCTCATTTCGTAGTTTCAATTGCCTTAATATATCAAGAGCAGTTGCACCAGAGTTTGCTTTTAGTATCCTGAATCGGTCGCCATATTTTTGGCGTAAGTCAATCTCAACGGCTCGCAATACTTGGGGATCATCATCGATGATAATCATGACAGGCTTCATAAATAAGATCTCCTTACGTATTCAAACCCAATAAGTTTTTCAGTTGAATTAAGTTCCATATCATTAAAGGGATGATATGGCCACTTAGATAATAGTATGATCTTGGATAATTGTAACCTGTATTGTTGCTATGCCGACATTAATTTAGTTCCAAAATGTTCTAGTCCGATTAGAAGGTCTTTAATTTTGAGTACGTCATCTGTTCCTTTCTTCATTCTAGAACTATGGCCTTTTATATTATATATGCTGGACTTATGAAAAGTCAAGAAAAAGGTGAGGATAGGTTTAGGATAGGTTTGGGCCATTACTATTACCAATACTATAACCAGGGAGCAGCAGATTGTTTCAGCTATAGGACTCTTTATATTAATGGGTGCCACGTACAGACTGGTTGGAAGGAATAATACAACATGACACGAATGGATTTATCTTGACAGGTTCAGTTTTAATACAAAATGGCCAGCACCCTGAAAGTTGGATATTAGCTCGCCAACCAATGTTACTCGGGATTAATATACCAGACATATTTGTTGCTGGAGATGTACCTCATGGCTCTACTAAAGAGTCGCTTCAGGGGGTCGATGAGGGATCTATAGCTATTCAGCTAGTACACCAGTACACAAAAAGGGGCACAAGATAAAGAGATGGACATGATCACAAATCATGACAAGCATAGAAACAGTGGTCATCGGGACAATAACCATGATACTACTACAAATGGCCATGACTATAGTTTTTCTCTTCGCAAGATACCGCTATTTTCACAACTAAATGATGATGAGATAAAGTGTATTGAGAAGGGAAAAGAAGAAGAATTCGAAGCTGGAGCCAAAATCGTCTCTGAAGGACAATTCGATACTTTCTATGTATTACTTGATGGTGAAATCAAGGTAGTAATGAAAGATAGTGCCAAAGAAACAACCCTTTCTACTTTTAAACCTGGAGATCACTTTGGGGAGCTTCCGATTATACTTGAGTGGTCAGAACATAAATGTAGTGCTTATGCTATAAAGAATAGTCGTATTTTGACCTGGAGCAAGGACGCGTTTTGGAAGATGTTATATGACTGTCCTTCTCTAACCAGAGAAATTCTACGAGCGATGGCACAGCGTTTGCAGATGTTTGAAACAGTTTTACAGCAGAATCAGAAGCTTATAGCACTTGGTAGCCTAGCTGCAGGTCTTGCTCACGAACTGAATAACCCTGCAGCTGCTGCCAGCCGCGCAGTTACACAACTATCCGATACCGTTGAAGAATCAGAGTTTGTTTCTCAGAAACTAAATCAACATTATCATATTGCTGCCGCGCAATGGTCATATATTTCTCAACTTAGAAATGATTTGGTAAAGAATGATCTGAATAAAGATATATTTGCTGCTCAAGATCCGTTAGTACAAAGCGAGCAGGAGGATCAAATCACCGGCTGGCTGGAATCCCATGGCATAAACGATGCATGGAAGTTAGCTTCTAGTTTGGTAAGTGCAGGATTTAATATTGACAGGCTAGAAGATATCACCAATAACATCTCCTTCTCTCAACCCGAACCAGCCACAAGTATGGACTCTAGAACAGCATCATCTATAAGGGTAACTGCATCTGATGATGCTGGCCCTAATAATATCAATGATCAAAACTCCTTGCTCAAAGACATCTTAACTTGGATTACTGCTACAATAAGGGCAAACGAATTACTATATGATATTAAAAACAGTACTGCTAGTATCAGTGACCTAATCGGTGCAGTAAAGTCTTATTCTTATATGGATCAGGCTCCCATTCAAGAAATTGATATACACAAGGGTATAGAGAGTACGTTAACCATGCTTCGACACAAGCTAGAAGAATCGGGCATCACAGTAACACGAGAATACGATCAAAGTCTTCCACGTATCAATGCCTACGGGAGTGAGCTTAACCAAGTATGGACTAATATAATCGATAACGCTATAGACTCAATAGGTAATCATGGACACATTATAGTATGTACAAGACAAGAAAATAAAGAATACATAATTGTAGAGATAACGGATGACGGCCCAGGCATTCCAAAGGATCTACAGCAACGCCTTTTTGAGCCATTCTTTACAACTAAAGAACTGGGAAAAGGCACAGGACTTGGGTTAAGTATAAGCTATAGAATAGTAACAGAGACACACAAGGGACAAATCAGTGTATCCTCAAAGCCAGGAGCTACTTGTTTTCAAATCCGCCTGCCAATATTGCTTAGTAATTAGCAAGAGTAAATTTGTAATGGATAAAGGACGTGTATATTTGCTATAAGTAATAGGGTTGAAAGGATTACACCACCATTACAATCGAGGTTCTTTATTGTAAAGCTGCAAGCCTACACATATTAACAGTTTTATGAAATCACATTAAGGCTTCTTAGCTCAATTAGCCATAATGTAGATGAAGAAATAGCCAAGGCTACAGCAGAGGCAGTTTGGAAGACCTCAAGAAATATTCGGGACTCTATAAAAATAGCTATAATGGCAAAGTCTGTAGAAGATGTCAACTGGCTTGTAACCAACTTCCTAGAACAGCCGTACTAACACTTAGCAACCCAGAATAAGTGCAGATTTAGCTGCAGCATATAATTCAATACTTCGCTAGGTTCCTTGTTCGACAACCTAGATTTTTTATCACAGCTGAGCTCATAGTGAACTGACCTATGACTCTCATCAAGAATTAACTAGAACTACTGAAGTTCCATTAGTCAAGGTATCAAATGCAGGCGAAAACCTCTTTCCAATTTCACGTAGTTCATTTATTTGTTCTTTTGTGGCAGTATTGCTTTTGATATTCATATTCACTCTAAATTGCTGAGCGCCTGGTCTTACATCATTAGATATACCAGTAAAACCACGCAAGTCAACATCGCCTTCTACATCAATGTCAATGCTATCAATCTGGATACCTCTGGATGTAGCATGAGCTACAATAGTTTGTGTCAAACACGCTGCTAAGCTACCCATACAACTCTCACATACGGTAGGGCCTCTTCCCTCTCCTGAAAGTTGATTTGGAAAATCATATTGTGCATTATATTCAGTATTTCTTTGTATATTTTGGCCACCCATACGAAATCCTTTGGAGGCAGTTGTTGCAACACTAAAACCACCATTCCACTCCGATTTTACAGAAAACGTTGCTTTTGCCATGCCTGGATGGTTTCGCATAGATTCGAACACTGTGTTTAGTATTTGCGTGTTCACTCCATTGAATCCATTATTTTTCTTGTCATTCATTTATAAAAGAATTAAAAAAGATCTGTAAATAATATTGCTGTCGTAAGGAGTAAGTAGGATAAATAATGTGTACTATTTCCAATCAAGATACTCAAAGATTAACGGCTGGTTTTAGATTAATATCATTAGAGTGACTAATAACATTTCCAGATCTAAAAATCCCGAACTTTTTCTAAGATATGGATGTAACCTTGATGGTCTTGTTGTGTGTTTTATAGCTGAACAATTGTATCCTTTATGTATCTTACATGTGTACATAATGGAATGAGGAACCTTGTAACCGATTATTTAGCTAAACTAGGACGATACTGATAATTAATTGGAAAGAAAGGGAAGAAGTAAGGAAGGAAAAATGTATTACTGCGCTGTTCTATTCTGCTGTTGTTGTTCTGCTTGTTCAACTATATCTTCTATTATTATAGCTGTAGGTTGGCCTATTGGAAGTGAATCACCTAATTGCCAGAAATAAACTACCTTACCATATGTTTCATCTAGAATAGGTTTTACCTTAGCTGCTTCTTCTGCACTCATATCTGGTGTAGTTGCATTTACTCTTGGTAATTCAGTAAGATGGTAATGCCAATACTTCTTTTCTTCTTCTGGTAATGTGTTATACTGATTTGCAGGTATAACATACTCTATTCCATAAAGCTTATCCTGATCATTCATACCTGTTGGGAAGAGCAGACATGTAGCAGTCATATCATCATATACTTTGCAATGATGGTGTACTATAAGATTGAAAACATCTTGTTGTTGATTTCCCTGAGTAGCATTTGGATCTATATGACGAATAGCTTCTATATGTAGGTCATTGAATCCTAAATGTGCAGGATATTCTATTTGTTTTGGATTGAGCATTTCATTATAGTTAGAAGCAGTTTCTGTTGTTGTGGTATTAGTATTATTACTGGATGCAGCAGCAGTCTGATTCTGTTCTTGTGCAAAAGCATTAAGATCATCATGCCCATTGCTTCCTGAAAATAATAATCCACTGACGCTACCACTACTACTGGCACAAACTAATAAAACCACAGAAATAGTGCTCAAGAATACGACGACAATAATTGCATTTGTACCAAGTATTTTTTTCATTAAATCCTTGTTTTGACTGGACATTCTTGAGGGTTTATAGAATTAAATATAAAAACTTTGTTATATATCCTTGAAGCTTATTTTTGATTATCTATAGTGCCTTGTACATCACAGGACAATAAAATAAAGAGTAAATTATTTCTCTATAGGATTAGCAATTATATTTCCCCATTCTGTCCAAGAGCCATCGTAATTCTTTACATTTGGATATCCAAGCAAATATTTTAGGACAAACCATGTATGAGATGATCTTTCGCCTATTCTACAATATGCTATTATCTCCTTATCTGCGGCTATATTGAAAGTACCATCAGAATCATTGACTGCTTGTGCCCATGGTATATTAACTGCACTTGGAATGTGTCCTCCTCTCTGAGCATGTTCTGTAGGATATTCTGGTGGAGCTAATATCTCTCCAGTGAATTCTTTAGGACTTCGAACGTCGACCATCTTAATTCTGTCTTTGGCATCTAGAGCTTGTTTTACTTCATTTAGAAATACTCTTATGTTCTTGTCAGGTTCTGAAGCTTTAAAATTTCCTCTCGAGTAATTTGGAATGTCTTTATTTACTGGTCTGTCTTCTTCTAACCATTTCTTTCTTCCTCCATTCATTATTCTTACATCATTGTATCCATAGTACTTGAAGACCCAAAATGCAAATGCCGCAAACCAGTTGTTAAAGTCTCCATAAAGTACTAGTGTTGTATTGTCATTAACTCCAGCTTTTTGTAATAGATCTTCACAGGCTTGTTTGTTTAATACGTTCCTACTAACAGGATCATTGATGTCTTGTTTCCAGTCAAACAATACAGATCCTGGTACATGTCCTAACTGATAGTTAGCTTTTGGGTCATAATCTACTTCAGCTATTCTGACGTTGGAATCCTTTGTATGGTCCTCAACCCATTGTGTATCTACTAAAACTTCAGGATGTGCATAACCACTACTACTACTGTTGCTACCACTCATATTGCATCCACAACTTTAGAAGGTAGAGTACATGTATATTAGATTTTAAGAAGATATGAGATGAGCTTCTACCTTCCTGTTATTTCCATTCCCATACTTTTGCCGCAGTATTACCTGACTCATCTGCCTCGTATTCAAATACTGCAACAAGATTGTTAAGGAAGGATAACTTTCCAGTTGAATTTGTCCTATAAAACAATGAACCACGATAGCTTACTCTTCCTCCTCCTGGACCAGTAAAACGTCCTATTCCATAACCTCTCCAAGTTGCCATTTCTCCACTACCATCCTTTGCAGTATACAACCCTTGACCCTCACCATAGAGTATTCCTCCGGGTCTAGCAATAGACAAATAAGTTCCTAGCTCATTGATATCTATTGTTCCTTTGACTTTTGCATCGGCTGAAAAAGTAGTTTCTATCTTTGGTCCTTCTCCATTTACATCTACTACTCTTTGACCTATAACCTTGCCTTTGTGTTCACCGAATTGTTCTCCTAACATGCTCAATCGGAGATATGATAATGAATTTATATTTAAGAATTCTCGTTTCCTAGAGATAGTAATAGTACTGCTGCTACTCCTTCCCAACAGATAATAGAAAAGTTTCAATTAATAATTTCTTAATCATATTTGATATCACTGAATTTAGGATGGAGAAGAGGAGGAGAAAAGAAAGTTAAAGAGAGTAAATACAGATATTTTAACTCAACTCAAAGATGAGCTACAAGTTACTACGCTGGTTCTCATTTCTGAACAGCTCTTGCCAATTCTTCTCTTTTGTCTTTTGGAAAAAGTAGGTGGCTTATTCCATTCTCTTCTGGCTGACTATAAAGATCTGGATGTAGATAATAGCCACGCTCCTTATCAGGCTTATCTTCTTCAACTTGAATCCGGTTTGCATTAGCCCAAGGGTCCTTACGTATACCAGTTACCTGCCAAGAAACTTTCATACCTGATGCGCCTCCTGCAATCTTGAAGCGACTGCTGTTGGTCTTGTTGCTGCTTTTACTATCGTAGTTTGAAGTACGAGTCTCAGATATTTCCTCTGCAATATAGAGATTAGGTCCAGGAGCTCCAATAGCAGTAAGCTGATAGCGAAAATCCTTATTGAGTGCACCAAACCAATTTGGAAGCTCTATCTCTGCTTTACCCTTGCGGTCTAAAACTACTATACCATCATACACATTCTTCATATCTGGTGACTCTACAAAGGAGTGATGGAGGTATTTGTTAGCTGGATCAAGTGGGTGGTCTATCTTAAATGAGCCTCCAGCTTTTTCAAGATTACCGGTTATTTTCACTTTCCCGTTTAGGACGGCAGCATAGTCACTAATGCTCTCGCCATACACACCAGCGCTGCTGTCGCTGCTGCCATACACACCTGGGTTGCTGTTGCTGTAGCCATGCACACCATAGCCGCTGTCGCTGAGGCCAAGCACCTAGCCAGCTGTCACTCTTGCCAAACACACCATAACCTACGCCATCGTCAACTCCATCTACGTGTGACATATCAGTAGTAGTCCTCCTCTCCTTCCAACAAACAGGATTTTATCGGTCGTGTGTCTGACTTGTGTATAAGATATTTTATACTTTCCATAAGGTTAAGTTATGAAAATGGACTTATTTAACAAGTCTGCTTCATATATTATTATAATGGCTTAACTGAATATAGCTACTTGTTCAGCAATGGGTTAACATTTACGTAGACTCTGCAAATCAAGAAATCTGGGAGTCACTTCACTCAAAAGAGAGTTTGGAAAAGATATAACGAGCAATACCTTAAAGAGATTATGCACATTGCAAGAAACATATTATTTAGATACAGAAGATAGAATGATGATAGAGACAAAGATGGCAAAGATATGCCTGCAAACTATGTTGAGTATGAATCTACACAATAATAAATAATAATATTGGATAGAAAAGTCTACTACAAAAGCTATAGCTTTTGTTGAGAAAACATATTACATGATACAAGAAAGACAAATTATCAAAGCTATAGATAAGCAAATAGATGTAGAAGATTCAGAATGCACAAAATATGCCATTACAAGTTTTCATTACTTAGATTCGCTGCTTATATCTGTCTATGTTACCATATACAGGACTGTATCAGAACATAAGCATGAAACTAGTTATTGCATAACAACAGCTACACTAAGGAATAGAATCTAAAATATGAGTATAGAGAGTTTGGGATCAACTGCAGCTACACTTGGTGGTGGCTTCTTTTTAGGTATTCTAATTGGATATGCCTTAAAGAAAGTAATTAAAATGGTAGCTGTAATAGTTGGATTATTCCTAGCTGGATTAGCATATCTTCAACATCAACAGATAGCTAACATAAATTGGAATAAACTTCAAACAGTGTCTGAAGGTGCTATTACAACACTTTCAAATGCAATTATTATACAGATTCCAGGTTTTAGCGGTGATGGACATGCAGCCACTGTCACAGCCTCATCATTAGCAATGACTAGCTTTGGTATTCCATTCACTGGTAGTATGTCAGCCGGATTTACTATTGGATTTATGAAAGGCTAAATGAATAAACTGTAGAATAGAGATCAAGAGATATTTGAAGCCGAAGAGAAGACTAATAATCTAGGTCAAGATAAATTCAAGGAAGATATTGAATAACCCAGAAATACGTGCCAC
>JAREAI010000118.1:0-7508 GCA_029240435.1 Nitrososphaeraceae archaeon
ATAGGAGATCAAATGAGAGAGATAATGGAGCAACATCGCTTCAAAGGAAACTTTAAGAAAATAATATTAGAGTCTCTAAAACAAGTTGGATTGGATAAATCTATCGCTGACAGATACCCTCATGAATTGAGTGGAGGAATGAAACAACGCGTAGTCATAGCAATGGCTCTTCTGCTTGAGCCTGAGATAGTGATCGCAGACGAGCCGACCACTGCATTAGATGTTCTAGTCCAGGCCCAAATAATGAATCTGCTAAAGAAATTAAAAAAGGAAAAGGGTATGACAATAATTCTTATAACGCATGACGTTGCTCTTATTTCAGAGATTGCTGATAAGATAGCAATAATGTATGCAGGTCAAATTGTCGAATTTGGACTTTCTTCCGAGATTTACAAAAACGCCAAGCATCCATATACTCAAGCATTACTATCTGCTATCCCAAAATTACATTCAACTGACAAGCAAATACACTTTATCAAAGGCAATCCACCAAACCTATTGAATTTAACGTCCGGCTGTCGATTCTATTCACGGTGTCCACACGCTATGGATATTTGTAAAGAGGATCCTCCAGAGATCAAAACCGAAAATGGTTATGTGAGATGCTGGCTTTATAAATAAATATTAAATATACAATGAAACAGCATAGGAATGTCGTAAATATCCTTCTTGATATCTCCCTCTATATATATATAAAAAAAGAGATGATCACGACCCCATTGCCTTATTATCTGTCTCTCTATTTGAATCTATAAGAAATATTACAATGATAATATTATATTGCGATATTTTGATATAAACGCACGATTAATAATAAAAAGATTGTTTCAACTCCAAGAAAAGATATATTGATGAGATGATGATGTTGTTGTTGTTTTATAATGATAAGCCGCGCTACCTCTAAAATGATAGTGCACTTATTATTTTTATTATGCACTTTACACTTCTAAGTTTATATCTTAATAGGACGTTTAAATAAACAATGTTGCAGGAAAGCGCCCTTGACGTTTTTAAAATTCGGGAAGATTTTCCGATATTAAAGCGTAAGATAAATGGCAATAAAACACTTGTTTATCTTGACAATGCGGCTACTACTCAAAAGCCAATTTCGGTAATAAATGCAATCGTTGATTATTATACGAATTACAATTCTAATATCCATAGGGCTGTCCATCAGATGGCTGAAGAAGCCACACTAGCATTTGAAATGACGCGACAAAAGATTGCGAAGTTCATTAATGCTTCTTCAACAGATGAAATAATTTTTACACGCAACGCAACTGAGGCAATTAACTTAGTATCATATTCTTGGGGTCGATCGAATATTAACAAAAATGATAAAATTGTAATTACTGAAATTGAACATCATAGCAATATTGTTCCTTGGCAAATTCTCGCTCAGGAAAAAGGCGCAGTAGTCGAGTACATCCGAGTTAACGATGACGGTTATCTAGATATGACAGCATACGAAGAATTCATTCAGAGCAATAAAGTAAAATTGGTTTCAATAAGCCACATGTCAAATGTACTTGGCACAATAGTGCCTATAGAGAAGATTATCAATAAAGCCCATAGTAAAGGAATTCCAGTTCTTGTAGATGGAGCTCAATCAGTTCCTCACATGCCGATAGATGTTCAGAGAATGAATTGTGATTTCATGGTTTTCTCTGCTCATAAGATGCTTGGGCCTACTGGTGTTGGGATTCTCTATGTAAAAAGGGAGATACTTGATAAAATGAAGCCGTTTATAGGCGGAGGGGATATGATAAAAGAAGTGCGTAAACATGATATTAGATATAATGATTTACCCTACAGATTTGAAGGCGGAACTCCAAACATAGCAGATGTAATTGGATTTGGATCTGCGATAGATTACCTCAATAAAGTTGGTATGGATAAGGTACGGGAACATGAAATTGATATTACAAGATATGCCATAAAATCTATAACTGATGTTAGAGGCGTCACCGTCTATGGACCATCTAATCCTAAGCATAGAGGGGGAGTAGTGTCGTTTAATATTTCTGATATTCATCCACATGACCTTGCTACTATAATGAATGATCATGGCGTGGCAATAAGATCTGGACATCATTGTGCACAGATACTCATGGAACGATTGGATGTCTCAGCAACCTCACGCACAAGTTTTTATATCTATAATACCAAAGAAGAGGTCGATATATTCATCGATGCACTTAATCAAGCTAGGAGATTGTTTAAAATATGAGTGATGATATCTATCGCGAAATTATTTTAGACCATTACAGAAACCCTCGAAATAAGGGCAAACTACCACAGGCAGATGTCAGTACACATGATAGCAATCCTCTGTGTGGAGATGAAATTGACATTCATTTGAAAGTTGAACAGGGAAAAATTAAGGATATAAAATTCGAAGGTAGGGGATGTGCAATTAGTCAGGCTAGTGCTTCTATGCTTACCGAAATGGTTTTAGATAAACCTTTGACTGCCGTTAAAGATCTGGCTAAGGATGACATTTTAGAAAATATTGGACTTATGAATCTCGGACCTGCAAGAATAAAATGTGCTTTACTATCATTAAAAGTGCTCAAAATGGGTATGATAAACTATTACATAGATAAAGATCCTGACTCTGCAAAGAAAATAGAGGATGAATCAAAACTCTATTAATATGCGTGTAGGAGTAAAGCAATTATGCAAATCATTCTTTATGTTAATTTTTTAATTAGAGATTTACATAGAGAGCGAGTATTAAAAAAATTAAAGTTATAAAGATAAGATCTTAACTTCAAAATAGGTGATGCTAGTATTCTATAGGTTTAACCTTCTGCTGAAGCTTTATTTTGAATAGTTATAAATATATATGTATATATATACACATACACATGTAAATAACATACTATAATGGAACAAAAATATTACTACTACTTCGTCATTCTCCCAGTAATTTCAAATTAAAAAGTACCAGTCAGAATTTTGCTTAAGGCTATTTATCTGCATTTTATATACTTAAGGCTGCTGCTGCATATGTATGTATATATGCGTCCACATAAACTCATCTAATTTTGTTGAATGAACAAACAATTAAAAATGCATTATTGTTGTAGCATTTAGCAGTGCTATTGTCTGACTTTTGGCCATCGTGGATAATACACATTAGATCAACTCAGTTTCTAGCTTTGGTAATTGTTTTTGTTATTCTTACTATATTCGTAATGTTAGGATCTACAGCAGGTATCGATAATATCATAAGCCAATACTTTAAGTCTATTCAGGGAAACGAAAATTTAGAAGCATTAATGATAATTGTTACCACATTTGGTGACGTTTTTTCATTAGTTATCATTGCGATTATTCTTACTATAATTCGACGAACTAGAAAAACAGGTATGATCTTTTTAATATCTATTGTTATCCTTACAATCTTAGTAATGTATATCAAGCCTTTGGTAGATAGGCCAATACCTCCTTATGGGTTCGAACCTAAGTCGCAACTATCTAAAAACTTTATGATAGAAAACGACAGTCTAGTTCCATTTGCACGTGATCTGTCCTATCCTTCCAATCATATTGCACGAGCAACAGCCTTTGCATTTATTATTGGATTTGCATTGAACAAAAAGTCAAGGACTGCTGGCCTGCTCATCTGGTTGTTTCCTGCTATGATAGCAATCACCAGGTTATACGTAATGCAGCATTATTTTACTGATCTTATGGGAGGATTTCTTCTGGGGTTGATAATTTCCATAATATTGAGTAATGTAATGAGACTCGATGAACCTTTTATGATGTCGCGATTTAAAGGAAAAGAAGATCAAAAAAAAACCTTCTAGTAATCTACTACATTGTTGTTTTTAGCAAAATATCGTTCCTGAATGGTTGGATTGAAAAGAAGCCATCCATAGTGATTTTCATCGTGTATATATCTAATTTCTTTCAGGTTTACTTTTAGCTTATTGTTCTTTAAACCGAGTAACAATTCTGCCTGTAGAACCAATCCAATTTTTTTTGCTTTTGCTGTTAATGATTTTTCTCCCCTAGGAAGTAAGAGACGGTAGCTAAATTCTCCCTGCTCATTAAGGTAGGCATATGCTTTTACCATATTGACGACAGCCTTAGGAATATCTGAAAGATCTGTAATGTCAATTGTTTCATGAACAGGAAAATTTCTATATAAAGAGGAGGTTTGCTTCGTCATAAGATAAAGAAAAGCAGGTCTTGCATAAATTTTTTAGGAAAAGATCTTCTTTCTTTTTGTAAAATCTATGATGAATGCCTTATTTGTTTTTTATTTATAGCTCAAGTCATAGATATTATATATATATAAGCATGATTTTCTTATAAAATATAAAAATAATAGACTTTATCAATATTTTTTGTGTTTTGATGACCAGAAACTTCTGCCTGAATTTCTCCATTCTTTGTAGTCGGCGATAATTCGGCCATGATCAAATGCGAGTTTTTTCTTTTCCAATTCGTCTAGATTCACCCATTCAATATCTTGTGAATCGTCACCAGCTTTTGGTTCTCCACCGAGGATTATCCCTACAAACACTATAGACAAGATGTGTCCTCTAGGATCTCGTCCGGGATCCGAATAGACACCCAAGATATCAATAGGTTCTATTTCTAATGCGGTCTCCTCGGCTGCTTCACGTTTTACTGCCTCTTCTACTTTTTCGCCAACATTTACAAAGCCACCAGGTAAAGCCAGATGATCCTTAAATGGATCTTTTTTTCTTTTTATGAGCAAGATATTAGAGTCCTTTTGCAAAATAACGTCAACTGTAGGTACCGGATTTTTATGTTCTGTCATATAATAAAATAATCAGTATATACTAGTTAATGATATGTACTTATGCTTCTAAAGCCAATGAGAAAGCCAATAAGAAAGACAATAAAAAAGGAACGTCTCATTGTAGATACCCATTTTCTTGCTTTGCATTAGTTCACCAAAGTATAATGTTTAGACGGCACTCAAATATTCCTTTATATAATGAATTGATTATCTGACCGTATAATAGGTAGATAAAGGTAGTCTTTTTATTACTCCGTATATTGATAATTTTTTGTAATATTTTTATAATAACATCAAATACTCTTAATAATGTAATTTATGACTCCTACACACTACGTCTATCTGCTCATTAGAATATATAACGACTGTCAAACTGTTTCGTTTTTTGGTTTTTGGCTATAATTTAGCTATTATTGTCAAATAAAATTGATGATTAGATAAGGGAATAGAGTAGATATAATGTAATAGTTACATGCTTGTATCTTTTCTCTTCCATTTCTTGTGTATTCACAGAAAGGATCAAACTTCTTTTGTTGTAGCCATGAGTTAAAAATTTAAGATAGATTGTGCGTCGTGACATCCTGTTGAGGCAGTCATTACGAATTGTCATAATTTAAACCGCGTCATAGTCGACTAGTTTGTTATCAGAGTATCTTCTTTCAAACAATCAGCAATCAATATGTAAGTCTTTAGTTAGAAGCGATGCTACAATTGGTGTTACTCTGTTATGCACATATCCTGTTGCATTTAGCTCTCGCATACCTGCATCTGTCTACAATAGGAAAGCCTGTCAGAACAGGATAAACAGATTTGTATTATTATAATGTCTCTAAGGATTTAGCTTTTTGTCTTAGATCTTCATTTATTTAATCTCATTAATTTTATAACCTTAGGTGAAGAATAATGATATATATTTTGATAATATGTGTCTTGTTTTGGTTTGCTGTCCTGATTTTTATTATGACGGATCTTTTTCCAAAGAAATGCTTGTTCATATAATTCATCCAAAGTAATAGTTTTAGGATGAAGATTTTCTATAATATTTTTTACTTATTATTATTAAAAGTAATAGAAGCTGTTCTTAATTTTTCCTTGCGTGAAAATCCAACCACGGTCTGCTAAGTTTTTGCAAACAGTTGTTAGAACAACAGTTATAGCTACTAACAGTGGATAATCAAGCCAGAAAGATATGATGGAAAAAGAGCTATTTTACAGAAGACTGGAAGAAGGCTGGATATAGATTAAAGAACTAGTGCTCTATAGAATAGTCTCAAATTTACATAATTATTATTCATATAAATTAATACCAGCAGGAAAAATTTTCCCTTTTTGCTTCACATCCAGTATAGTGCAGAATGTTTGCTCAATTCAAAAGATATTGTACTTTCCAAGGTTTCTCATAATAAGGTCACACCTAGGAACTGAAATTATTGACATCAAAAAAATTTGAATAATATTATATTACTAAAATCTAAACCTTCCTATAAATTTGCCTGCGTCATCAAACTTCTGAAGACTTTTATTATCCTCATCGACAATCTAAACATTGCCTGTAACATCAGTAGCTATATAAAGTATACCATTGAACTATTCATCGCCGCTGCCAATAGAATCCCTTTTTGTTATGAACTTCCCAGCATTATCAAACTTTAGAATGGTACAATCCCGCTATCAGCTATGAAGATATTAGCGAATTTATCAATTGCTACACTGCCAAAGTTATTTATTATTCTACTAGGCATGATCAGAGCATTACCAACAACATCATCATCATTATCAGTTACATTTTCTCCGCTTGATGTTGTTCTCTGAATATTAATTGCTCTATTTGTTCCTATAGTACTTGCATTTGTTTGAGCAGGAATATCACCAACAACATCATCATTATCAGTTACATTTTCTCCGCTTGATGTTGTTCTCTGTATTTCAATTGTTCTTTTTGTTCCTATATTGTTTCCATTTGTTTGAGCAGGAATATCACCAACATCATCATCATTATCAGTTACATTTTCTCCGCTTGATGTTGTTCTCTGTATTTCAATTGTTCTTTTTGTTCCTATATTGTTTCCATTTGTTTGAGCATGAGCATTAGATATGTCCACAGAATTTGTTACGATCAACATCAATATTGTGGCGGCGATGCAAATACTACCAATTGCAAATTTGGAAAAACACTTATCCATATTAATCAGATTATACATCGTATAACGTATATAGGCATTAGTAAAAAAGTTAATTAATAGAAAAAATCTGAGATAGATTTTTATAATATAAGCACATGGTGATATTGTTGTTAGAACAAAAAATTAATGATAAAAGCGCATTTATTCACAAAATTCCTAAAAAATTTTTAATGATATTAGCAATCTCTTTAATGGTTCTGTCCATTTCGGCAGTTGGGCTACCGTCGCCTAATGCATGGGCAAATTCAAATGATTTTGATGATGATGATAGAACAGTATTAGATGAATCCTTCGAGTCAGAAGCAGTCTCAGACGAGCCTCTTACTCCAGAAAAACGTACAATAACAGGTAATAACGATGGTACTATAATAGACGGTACAAGTCACGATGATGTCATAATAGGTTCAGAACTTAATGATGATATATCTGGCCGTGGTGGCAATGATGTAATTAATAGTGCTACAGGTGCAGATACTATAAAAGGTAAAGATGGTGACGAAACGATAGTAGAAGCTGATGGATCTGGGCAAGTATATGGAAAT
>JAREAI010000119.1:0-7507 GCA_029240435.1 Nitrososphaeraceae archaeon
ATAAAATGATGCTGATTGAGTATCAGATACTTCGATAATTGCTTTTAGTCATTAAAACTAAGATTGTGACTATATCCAGACCCCCTCACTTTGTCGATGGACATTTTTTTATGATATAATTAACATGAAATTCATATAAAATTTAATAATTGATAAAAATATTATCTGTGTTTTGTAAGCTTTATGAGCTATTCAACTTTAATGAGGATTGAAAACAATGGGAGACGTCTGCTTTTACCAATATACAGAACAGTAGACAGCAGTAATTTGCGATAATTAAAAAATAAGTTATAATACATAAGCTATCGCTTATTGATAGAAATAAAGACGAACTGAAGAACGATACGAATATTTTAATGAATAGAGTATAGAAGTATATTTTAAAAGGGGTTATTGCTAGAAGTCAAAAAAAAGATCCTCTAGAAATAGACGGATATGTAAATCATTAGCATGAACTATTTTATACTATCCTGACTTGTCTGATGTGTATTGCAGCTCTTTGCAGAATATATTATTCTAGATTTTATGGAATAAGTTAGTGGTAAAAGGGACATTAATAATGAAATCTAAAAACTATTATCATTACGAAGTTTTATGTTTATCCTACTGTTGCCCAATAAGGTCTAGAATGACTTTCATATCATCACATTTATCGTCATTAGGAGTTTCCATTATCAGCGGTAATCTCATAATTTCCTTGCGCTTAAATAGTGCTCTAAACCCTTCTTTTCCAATATTGCCAAGTCCGATATGTTCATGTCGATCACGATTGGACTTTATCTTATCTTTAGAATCATTTAGATGCACCATTTTCAATTCTTTCAACCCTATTATGTTGTTAAAATGATCTATAGTTGCATTTACATTATCTTCTGTACGAAAGTCATAACCAGCGGCAAATGCGTGGCATGTATCAAGGCAAACGCCAAATTCTCTGGAAGAGTTTAATTTGTCAAGTATTACTCGAATTTCTTCAAATTTGCTTCCTATGTTATTTTTCTGACCTGCACTATTTTCAAATAATATAGTAACTGAGTTACCATTTTGATTTGATGATGATTTGTAGTGGTCAAGAGCGAAACTACAAGCCTTAACTATCTGGCTAATTCCATTATCCGCTCCTTTTCCAAGGTGACTACCAAGATGTATTACAAGATAAGGAATAGTTAACATGCCACATCTCTTAATCTCTCCTGCAAGAGAATCAATTGATTTGTGATATAATTCAGAATCAGGAGAGGAAAGATTAGGAAGGTAAGGCATATGAACAAACACTGAATTTCTATGAATTTTGCTGTTTGCCAATTTTGTTTGGAATTTTTTTGCTTCCTCTTCTTCAAGCGGCTTTGCAGTCCAACCTCTTGGATTTCTACTGAATATCTGAAATGCGTTACAACCAATTTTTAAAGCATTATCTACAGAATTTGAAATTCCGCCAGCAATAGAAACATGAAAACCTGCTTTGGCATAATTCATAGATTGTATCGGAATAATATCAACAAACAATTAAAATTTTCTCGAATCATAAAGGGAATTTTATTATAATAATACCAGATCAGATGGATATAACATCAAAGAATTTATTAATTTAGTTATATGCAACCATTATTGGATTGTGGATTTCTATATTAGATGAACTGCTAAAACTTGTAGATCTATTTAACAATTGTGATATACATAGTTCTGATCTAGATATTATATTGCAACAATTAAAGGTATTGTATTTTTATAGCTTAGGTCAATTCTATGAAAAATACCATTCACATACAATAATCTATGTTTAGATATCTACCAAACATGGTACAGTATTGCTACTATAAATTACCCTATAAACATCATAATAAAAAATACTATCTGTTAACAATACTGCTACTTTACATCATATCTTAAAATGTCGTGACATTTCTCTTTTTAGATTTTTAGATTTGAGCCGAACTCCAGTAGTGCCAATGGTTTCCGCAATGATATAACTTATTAAATGATTTCAAGATAGATAGATGAGCTAAAAGTTTTAAAGGTTTTCTAAATTGCCGTGAAAGAAGGATTCGTGGGATTAGAACTCCGAATGTCGGTTCGGTTTATTTTAATAATATACCTTTTGCTAAAATAAAATAATTTCAACAACTTTATATTGATTTAAGGGCTATGCTAATTGATTATTCTCTAAATACTCATATACACGATATATACTTCCAGGATTAAAATGAGAATGGTAATTCCATTTTAATGGATCGAGAGTTACCTCTACAAACTTGCTATTGTTTAAAAAATCTTTATGGCTCGATGATGACAGAAGAATATTATAAATAAATTCGCCTACCAACACTTGATTAGGCTTTGCAACAGATGCAATCTTTACAGCCATACTTATACTAGAACCAATTATATCTATGTGGGCTTTTTCTAAACTCTTTCCATAAAGCACTACTAAAGCATCGCCATAAGCTAATCCTATTCTTACTTTAATTTCAGGTAATTCATTTGCCTTAAATGCAGGATTAATAACTTCTTTTATAATTTCTAATATCGCTCTTGAACAACTCAATGCATTTTTACATGCTTTTGCCTGATCATATCCTGCAGGAAATAATACAATAACAGCGTCACCTTCATATTTGAAGACATATCCTCCATAACCTGATGCGGCAATACTTATTTCTTGAGCAAAGGTTTGTATCATTAATGCAAATTTATTCTCTGGTAAAGAGAGGCTCATTTGTGTTGAATTATTGATATCTATAAACACAATCACAAGATTTGTTTTACTGTTTACATGTCTTCTAAGTAATTTTTTGGATTCTTCTGTTGACATGTTAAGCTGGATACCATTACTCAAGGTTTTATTTACCCTAGCATGAATCTGTTTCATTAAAGGCAGGTTGGTAAAACTCATAGATAGATCCTCTCTACCATTAGTTAAGCAACCTTTTCTTGTGAAATTATTAATTTCAATCTGGCATAGGCTTTCAATTTTGCTCTTATCATAAAAAGTATGGCCGATCTCCTAATTAAAAGGTATTACTTTACGAATTAATAATAATAGTATACAACATCATAGAATTAATATAACGTATATCTCATCGATAATCTGCGGAAGCAGATTATCTTTATTTGCTAATTCTTTTCTTCTTTGTGATTTCGCAACATTATGTATAGTAGCATAAGTAAAAACTATTTCTTGCTAATAGTTGAGCTGCCAGTAACAACCTCTAATTTTTTACTCAACTTTATTAGACATTTCTCATAAACAATTTAAAATAATTATCGATATAGGATTGATAGGTTGTATATCGAGACATATTTATTATTGACAAAGTAACTTAAAAGATGGTGTAAAAACTCCATTAGATCAAATTGACTTCAGATTATCGTATTTCTTGCTAAAAATAGAATTTAATACTATTATTATTAGTAGTAGTATATTGACACAGTATCAAAATAATTACAATAAGAATATTATCATTGTTTCATAGAAGAAAAACATAGTAAGAAATAGAAATTAGCTAATAATGAGTAATTAAGCAATAAATAACATTGAAAACTTTTATTTTGCACGAAAGCAAAATATAATTAAAATTTGAAAAAACATACATACTGATTCCGATCTGGTCATTTCCTCTGTTCTGCTACCATGTATTTCATACAAGATCGGAATCAGTATCTTATTATCTATATCTAATAGTAATATGAAGATGAATGTGGTGAGGATTTTGATATAAGGTTAAAAAGATTGTAATTGCCCAAATCATAAGATCTAGTAATATAATGAAGAAAGTGATCTCTCTTCTGATTGATTTAATATATATCACACTTTTTGATACACTTTACATCAAGTACTTGCTTAACTTCTCTTCCTATTTCTCTTCATCCTTTCTTCTTTGTAACATGCTCTTTTCTATCCTATGCTGACACAAAATTATGTAATTCTGCTGCATTTCCACCTGCAAGAATATTATTTGTATCTGAGTGGATATTTTAATATCTTTTAATGTATCATCATAGTCATTAGTAATTCCATGAAGATAATCATTCAGATTTTTATTTAGATCGGTGATGGAATATTTATTGATAGTGAAAGAGATAGATCATAGGATTCTGAATCACTTCTTACTGGTGCAAAGAATGAAACAATATCAGTGACATAATCATCAGCCTATACATACCTTCATCTATTGTCCAATTAGAAAGATACTGAATCTATATTCCATAACTAGGATTTTCACATCTCTTGAAAATATTATTGTCTGTTTGCGATAATACTTCTTGTTGTTGTTGATGTATAATGATAGTAGTAGTAAGATCAACTGATAACATTCAAACAGCTATTATTGTCGTTATAGCAGACAAATTATTAGTTTACTCTTACTAAACAATGATGTAGTAATTTATTGCAAGTAATTAAAATTTCTAAATAAGTTGTTAGAGCCTTTACGTCATCATTTGAAGTCAATGGTTCTTTGGTAACTACTATTTTACTAATATTAGTGGTTCATCTGTTATATGTTCTTGAGTTGCTGCTGTTCTTCACTTAATTGAAGACTAAAACTAAATATAGCTCCCTTCCTATCAGCATTATTTTCAGCCCATATCTCTCCACCATGAGATTCTACAATATTTTTAGCAATAAACAATCCCAATCCAGTACCTCCTCTTTCAGATTTTGAAGCAAACTTTGAGAATAGTCTTGGCAATATTTCTGGGTCTATACCAGTACCTGTATCCTTTATTTTAACAATAACTTGAGTATCTTTCTTTTCTGCGGTAATGGTTATCGTACCTCCTTCTTCTTTAGTAAATTTCACAGCATTACTTAATAGATTAGATATAACTTGAATCAACCTAGATCTATCTGCTTCTATAAATATTTCTTCCTCAGATTGGAATAATAGCTTTAGATTATTACTTTCCTCTTTATTTGTAGCTATATCGTTTATAGCATTTTTTATTACATCATTCAAATTGAACTGTTCTTTACTCAGTTTTAACGAATGGCTCTCTATTTTTGTGACATCTAGGATCTCATCTGTAAGTCTCAGTAGTCTTTTTGCATTTCTGACAACAACATCAAGTAATTCATGATCTCTAATATTTTTTGTTTTAGACAGAAGAAATTGAGTTAATCCAAGTATAGGTTGAATTGGGGTTCGCAGCTCGTGTGCTGCTATGTTAATGAATTCATCTTTCATTTTATCTGTTTCTTTTAGCTTTTCATATTGAACACGTATTACTTCTTCGCCTTCTTTTAACCTGATATTACTCTCTTTCAAGCTCGCAACACTTTGTCTCAACATTGTATTATACTGAATACTTGATAATGCAAGTGCAATAATATTAACAAAATAACCTGCATTTTTAAGAATATGAGCGACATTATGTGCTGTATCAAATGATGTAGCAGAGTAAGACATTATAATTTGGGCAAAAGAATCGATTAGTAACGAAGCTAAGATTCCTTTATAGAATACATCATTTATTTTATAAAGTTGGTTTTTGTAAAAAGAAACTAGAGCAACTAAAAATAGTGCAAGTGCAGGGATTTCATATGGTCTATGTATAGGAAAATCATCAATTACTATACCAGGATAGATTGAGAACAGAGAACTTATAGCAATGCTTGCTGCCATAATTGCAAGCATTGTTAAAGAAAGTATGAGTCTATTTATTAATTTGTTATATCGGATTTCTTCTTTTAATGAAGATGTTTCTTTTTGTCTTGATGATGCTGTTATAGATGATGCACTACTACTAGTAGCAAGCGATTTTGAATCTTTTGATAATGTTGAGTACATTACAATTGCCACAACAAACATAGCACTAAGAAATATTCTTCCAGCAAACCATGTCTGTGGTATAAAGTATTTCAAAAATAGCGATTCATTCACTAAACTGAAAGAGACTAACGCATGCATCAAATCAATTAAAGCATTAGTAAGAAATCCTATCCCAACAAATAGACTGAATTTATCATTTAATGTATAAGCACGCAATATATAATAGAAAGCTAATACTGCAGCAAGTATTACTGCAAACATCTCAAAGTAAAAGTGATGAACATCAGATGTTCTCCAAGTGTTAGGATTGACAGATAGAATCGCTATAACTAATAGTGGAATTAATGGTATTAGCGTATACCTTACCAGAACTTGGTTAGAAATAACAAATCGAGATAATGTCAGGATGATTGTTTCCTTAATCTACTATCACTGAAAGTCTAATCAAAAGTGGTTCATTTAAAAATATCTATGTATATATTATGAAAGACTTTTCTAATTGTAAATAATGTAGGTATATATCATACATTCTAATTCTTTTCTCGATAAAGAAACTGCATTAGTTTTAGAAGATATTGTTGCTAATACTATTCCAATAATTCCAACAAGATAAAGATTCTTTCTGAGCCTTGCTGTCAAGATTCATGATTATCAACCTTCGACATACAGTAGAGAAGAATTTGAAAAGATAGCGTTAGACCTATTGAGACAAGACCACGTAGAGTTAAGATTGCTTAAGTGACGATTAATAAAGAGACATGGGAATATTGCTGATACAAGCATCAGATATTGCATATTATTGTTACTATGGCTAGAATAAAGTGATGTTGAGCTTAGATCAGAATATTGAGTAAAAGAGATCTAGGCAAATAGATCGAGGACAAAATGAGAAGACGGATTCAATTAAGAAAGTAGGATATTCGTTTTGAAATTGAGATTCCCAAAAAAGGTAAAAAAAGATATAGAGCAGTACATTCAAAATACTACTGGGAGAATATACTAACACCATATAGCAATAGGTTATGAAATACAGATTTGCCAAAATACAAATTATTTTATTAGAGAAGTTTAGATTTCTTAATTATCTTTTTATCTCCTCTTCTAGTATATCGTTAGTAATATCACAATAGACTAGTACCGAATTCTAACTGTCTACATTGTACTGCTATTTCCGATACAGCATATCTAATTGGGCGATTAACATATCGCCGCCGGTAAAGACGTCTTGTTATTATTATTTTAATTGCGATATATGTTAATATGAAAAAAGATTATATTTCTATCTATTTATGATATAATTTTTATATATATAATAGAATATTGCTATAAAATAATATTATAAAAATATAATTCTTATAATATTAATTAATAATTAATTCTTCTAAAGAGTGATTCCATAGACATTCTATATGCTATTAATATGTTATAGAATGCATGCAATAACAATGAGCGGTATTAAAGATAAAGTTAAAGAAAAGGTAACTGGCGCTAAAGATAAAGTAACTGACACTAAAGATAAAGTAACAGGTTCTAGTAATGAAAACACATCATCCTCTAGCGGACAAGAAAGACAATTTGAAGAAGGTGGAGCTGGTACTGAAGCTGGAAGAAAAGATGACCCGTTAACGTCATACAGAGATAAAGAGCCAATGACTCCTGCCAAAATAAAAGAGCATGAACCAACTGCTGTAAAAAGAGATCCAAGTGATCAAAAAATAGTTGAACCAGGACAGCAA
>JAREAI010000120.1:0-7496 GCA_029240435.1 Nitrososphaeraceae archaeon
GTTTATTTATGAGGTCATTCCATTATCCTATTCTATCAAATTACCAATTGAAGAGCATATTTTGCATATGCTAGATGAATTTGGCAAAAATAATCCTCTTTATTACAGAATTGATAATATACGGCTATTCGATATACCATGCAGATCCTTTGCAGGAGATATCAACGATTACTGGCTTAGTAGCAAAAAGCACGATACAAACTATCAACCATTTTACCCTACCTGGCTTTTATCTGCATATGCGCTATCTTTAGCGGCCAAAAATTTTGGTTTTAAAGAAATTGTTGACATAGGATCCGGAGATGGAAGGATTGCTTATTGCGGCCAATTGCTAGGTATGAAATCTATTGGAGTAGAAATCGACAGTGATCTTGTAAATCTCCAGCAAGGAATAATAAATTCGACTGGAATTGAATATAAAATCCTAAATGATGATGCGACCATTCTAGACTATTCAAAGCTAGATATTTCAAAACCTATTTTCTTCATTTCAGGTTTGCCAGAGTTAGGCGATATGCTCGCTATTAACGTTCTGGAGAAAGTAAAGGAAACAAGTAATCTGCGGCAATCTTCAGGTTTTAATTTTATGGGTAGCCATGTTATGAAAGAATATACATCAGACAAGACAAAATGGGGCTGGGGCAAAATTATTGATAAATTTGATCTACAGCTTATTGACTGCCTTACATTGCCAACGCATTGGACGAATGAACAACAACTTGACACTCCATATATTTATACAAAGATGTAATTATAAAAAATGTCGAGTTAAATATATACTCACATTTTGAAAAGAATGGTTTTTTAGTCATCGGATTGGGGTAAAAAATAGATAAGGTGTATTACAGATCAGAATATTTATTATAATCTTATCTACAGATATTGAATAAAACATCTTCTGCAACTACACTAAATTTCAATAATATACTGTCTCTATTATCTCTAAATTCAATTACAATCATGATTAATGTTTTTTACCAATTCTCACTAAATGTCAATCCTTCTTGCAACTTAGCGAGATCAAAATGAATATTAATTTACTGAAATATATATATAGATAAAATATAAAGCAACATCTTTTTATATTAATATCTTAATTCCATACTGTCCACAGATATTAGTCATATAATGGGTAATTTAGAATATGAATTTGAATTTAGCGAAGTTTAATTCGTTAGTCTTAACGTAGTATTATAGAATGAAAAGATATATGATATACTTGGAAAATGTCTCGTATAAACCTAAAGATGCACAATCTCTATTATCAAGAGCTAGAGAGTTGGTTTCAGACAAGACCGTCATTATACGTGATACGCGGGTATCGCAGCGCTTCATCGAATTCGATATAAGCATTCCAGAAAATAACAACATAGAAGAAATTACGGGAAATCTATTACCTATAGCACCATTATTACAACATGAATACATTTCTGATAAGAAGTTAGAAAAAGATGACGCAATAAAACATGCGAGAAATTTGTTCAACACTGAAAAGTATTGGGGAGCTCATGAAGTTCTAGAATCAGTATGGAAAAATTCTTACGGAAACGAAAAAGCTTTACTCAACGGTCTTATACTGATCTGCGCGGCTTTTGTTCATGATGAAAAAAATGAAAGCGAGATTTGTATTTCAATATTAAAAAGAGCAATGATGAAATTAGAAAGAGCAAACGGATATTACTTTGGAATAAAACTCGATGAAGTAAAAAACCGCATTTCGGAAATAGTGAAAACAGGAAACATAGAGCATTTCATTATCTAATAAAATCCCATACCACCAAATTAGCCAATTTCTTCACCACCATGCTACAACCTGTATTGATATTAATTTTTTGCGAATTTCTATAACTATTGATATCTATTAGATAACATCGTTATCGTAGTCTATTGATGATATATATACTACTAGCATTGATTAATGTCCCTTTAATGTCTTCTTCGTCGTCCAAGTACAATCGCGATCCCTATGAGAACAATTAAGGCAGACAGCATAATGAAAAATGACATTTCGTCTTTAACTGTGCCTTTTGGAAGAAGGGAAAAGATAAATGTAGAAAGTATACTCGACATATATGTAGCCATATTATTTAGCCATATAAACAGATATCTGGTGCTCCTTTAAAGTTCTATGCTGTATAGATAATTTTTGTTAGTAATTATTAAAATAAAAAATTCGTTTTATTATAGTTAGTCTGTATTTAAATATATCATACTAAGATTCTTCGATTTAAGATTTGCAACTCATCATTATCCTGATACTTCATTATGAATAAACAAAAATTCTTCTATCCGATCTGCATCATGTATTATAAATTGAGGATAAATAGGTTTTATGTTAACGCCAATACGTGTAAGAATGTTAAGAGCCATAGAGATCAATTTAACCATAAATGGAGGCTATTAAATCAAATATTAACTCATTGACTAATTACTATATTGTTCATTACCTTAAAAAGAACTCCTATTTGCCTATTTAGAAATACAATTAAGTATTAATGCAGTTCTTTGATTTACTTATTCTAATTAGAAAATTGAGTAATTAGGTGGGGAAGGGATTCGAACCCTTATAAATTCGCTAACTACATAATTGGTCTAACTGCAGGCGAACGCATGGCCGCTCTGCCACCCCACCATATTTTAAAAAGAAAATATCTATCCCAATATTATTCTTTAAGACATTATCCAAATGAATACAATATAAGTTTTAAAATATAGTGACCAGTCAATTGCAATATGATACTATTATAGCCGTCTCATAGCAATTAAGAATGGTTATAATTCACGGTTATCTATCCTTTATAGCTTTAGAAGATTCTTAGCAGCGAGGCGAACATCTTCAGATTTTATGGTCTTTCTACCAGCATGAACAGACAAATCTACAGCCTGTCGCGCTATTCTATCTGCAATGTCCTCTAGAATCCTTCGAAGCTCATCTGCCGCTTCATCGCTTACTCTCTCTGCACCTGATTTTTTTATCAAACGATACATAGTAGCTAAACCAAATTCAGGACTTGTTGACATATAATATTATATTGAAAGAAATTGTGAATAAATAATCCTTCCTCTTATTATAGTATAAGTATATTCAAATAAGAAGAACAAATGATAAGATATACTATAGAGTTTTTTTAGTTTAGCCCTAAAAATTAAGGCATCATATAAATCAGAACTAGTATACTCCATAGTCTTGATGTTATCAGACTTTTGTTGTTGTTATTATTGCCAACATAGAAACATATCGTTCAGCTGTTACATAGGGTAGCTTTCTAAACAGCTGTGATAATATCGAATTGGTGATACGGCTAAAAAAAGGACAAAAATCAGTCTTTGGTTGGTTAATCCTGTCTTTTAGGACTTATTTTATGTCCTGAGTTAATAATAATAAAAAGAAAACTAAAGAGATTGTGTGGAAACTAAAATTAAACAGATCCGAAACGCTTTATCACAAGGCGCTAATCTGTGTATCTGACAGCGATTTAGACTCGTACAAAAATCGTTCAACTAGAAGGGTCGCAAGTCCCTTGAATAAAATCAATTAGACAAAAAGGTTACTTCACGATAAAAGTTGGAGACGCGACAAGGCATCAACACGAATCTTTAACTAGTTTAATAAAATGTTTTTAAGATATTTATAATCGATTTGACCAATTCTAAGAAATGACTTTCCACGAATTAATACTGTATTTACATAATTTTGTAATAATATATAATTATGGCACAATACAAGGAAGGCCTTAATAGATGCCAAAAATAATTGTATCGTGTTGGGTAGGCCACTTTGACCGAACAAATAGGACAATCGATTAAGGTGAGATCTCTTTTCTCCAAATATGATAAAGTTCAGAATCCTATGATCTCTGACTTTATATCCTCGCTACCAGAGAGTTTCTCTTCTGCTGTGAAAATGTTGCTTTCATCATCTTCTAGTGTTACGATTGAGAATAGTTGTGTTCTAGATAACAGGCTGAAATTAAGGAAATGCATAGAAGAGTTTCATTTTGAAGCTAACACTAATACTGCCAAAGTGAGCGATAGATGCGATTTGCTATCTGATCCAGCTACTGAAATTGTTACTTCAATCCATCAGCCTAATCTCTTTCCATATGGCGGTGTATTCAAAAAAATAGTTTTATCTCAGAATATTAAGAGGGCGATAGAAGAACAAAATAGCAAAAAAAAAATCATTGATTTATTTTTAATTGTCGATCATGATTTTATGGACGATGAATGGATCCGTGTTGCGCAACTGCCTAGTATACATCATTCTGACGGAATACTCGAACTCCGTTTGCCAATTAGTAATTCAAATAGATGGCGAATCGTATCTCAAATGCCTTTACCTAACCATACGCTACTTCACTACTGGCGAAGACAGATAAATTCATGGATAAGAACTTCAATATCCGGATCCAAGAATATAGATAAACCAACATTGTTAAATAATCTTGAGGATTTTTGGCAGGAGGTGGAAAGTGCATATGCTAAAGCGAAAACATATTCAGATTTCAATTCCTTCTTGATGTCTCAAATAGTAAACAATGTATGGAAATATGATACACTGTTTGTAAGGCTCTCTAAATTATCTTCGGTTTTTAAAGAAGGTTTCAAATACCTAATTTCTAATTTTAAGACCTATTCAGATTGCCTTAGAAAAGCCGAAACTGCTTTTTTGCGTCATGGCATACAAACTGGTGTGAGTTCTACCTCATATCTATATGCTCCCTTATGGTTACATTGCAAGTGCGGCAGTAAGGCTTCTGTAAAAATCAAAAAAGCTGGAGAGCAATTAGAACTTTATGGCATATGTATATCATGCAAAAAGGATCTTCACCTAAACATTGGCAATCAGACTAGACTTGATCTATCAGAGGAAATTATCAGTAATCTTTCTCCTCGGGCAATTCCAATACTATTACTTCTTTGTAGAGATCTCAAGGTGACCAACTTTGTTTCTGGTACAGGAGGCAGTATGGGTTATACAATAGTAGCCAGCATGGTGTTTAATGAACTAGGTATAGATATGCCCCATGTTGTACTTTGGCCTTCTACAGATGTCTACGCTGGCATTGGTCAATCCAAAGCGATGAGTGTTTTAAAATTAACAGACCAGTCCCAGATATCCAGCTATCTAGAGGAACTTAAAATCCAAAATACTAAATACGAGAATAAGATAAAACCATTTATCATCGAGAGAACACGAAAAATTAAAGAGCATGAACCTATAGAGATGCTACTTTCCGATTTATTTGATCTTAAAGAGAAACAACGAAAACTTCGTCAAGATATTAAGATCGCAGAAAAAGTAAGTAATGCTTTAGAGTTAAAACCATGTTTTATAGACTATGCTGTGAACTTTGGAATGATGCAAACAGAAAAGTTTTGGCGTCAGAACCTTTTAAACAACAAAACCTTGGACTCGCCAGTTGTTATGACGTAGGCTAAATGACGGGATTGTGTCACATGTCAGGACGGAAAAATGTCAAAGAAAATATCGATGGGACCAAGAGCGCCAACGTGTTGATCACTGCAGTAGGAAGCATAGTAGCACAGGGGATTATTAAATCACTAAAACTAGTAAATCAAATGAGTAATCCTGTGAAATATAGAATTATTGCAGCTGACATGAGTGTTCAGGCTGCGGGTCTATATCGATGTGACAAAGGTTTTTTGTTGCCACCATCTTCATCGCCAGATTACCTCGATTCAATTATCAAAATAGTCAAAGATGAAAAGATTCAGGCTATTTACGTGGGCTCAGATCAGGAATTGCTAGTAATCGGAAATGCAGCAGAACGTATCGAACGCGAGACAGAAGCAAAAGTATTGAGTAATCCATTAAAAATCGTAAATATCGCCAGAGATAAATGGAAGACCTTCGAGTTTCTGAAAGCCAATAATCTCCCTTGCGCCTTATCGTCTTTACCAGAAGACAATAAAAAATTTATTCACAACGTCGGATTTCCGTTAGTTGTAAAGCCAAGAGAAGGCTATGGTTCATTGCATTTTTATATAGTAAATAGTTTAGAAGAAATGGACTATGCAGTATCTAGAATAAGAAAAGTAGGTTGGAATCCAATACTTCAAGAATATTTAGAGGGTGATGATGCAGAGTTCACTTCTGGCGTCACAGTGGATAGGTTCGGAAAATATGTGATGTCATCAATTTCTATCCAAAAGACAGTAAAGCATGGTCAAACCTACAAGGCGTTTATAGATGACTTTGAAAAAATCAGAAGGTCATCAGAAGAGACTGCTATGAAATTGGGCGCTAGGGGAGCCATTAATATCCAAGCCAAACTCAAAGAGGAAGAGCCAAAAATATTTGAAATCAATCCAAGATTTTCAGCAACCACTCCCATGCGCTCAGCTGCTGGAATAAATGAGCCAGACATTGTATTTCGTAACGCTATTCTAGGGGAAGAAATCAAAATTAAGCATTATGAAAGGCTAATTTGCATGAGATATTGGAATGAAGTTTATATTCATCATTCTACTTTTGAGAAAGCTACAAGTGTAGGGAGAGTAGATGGTATTGATTCATTTATACATAATTATTTTTAACCAGGGTCCACTAGAGAAATGAGACGCCTGTTTTACGAGATCTAAGTATACTAACAATTGGTATACAAGAGCAATTACAACCAATTTCCAATCGGTCCTAATATATTGTATGTAACAATTCACTACCATTTTGTAACTTTAACCACTTCGAAAGCTTCAGCATATTTTACATTCATTTGATAGCCCCTATAGGAGCATCTTCCAACAACTGCGTCGATCCAAAGATTACCACAGCGATTATTTTTTTGTGAATGGAAGCAATCTAATGCATTTGACTTTACTTCTAAAGTTTCTGTTATATCAATATAGAGCTGAGGCCTAAAAGCATTTTCAGTTAATCCACCGGGAATAGTCGTTTCATACATAAAGAGGTTATTAGAATCTCGTGATGCTGCTATTACAGCTCTAGTAAGAGCCTGGTGATCCTGATGTGAATCTCCTATCCATTGAGTAAAAACTGCTTCTGGTTTATGCTTGTTAATTATTTCATCTATCATCGTAACGAATTTTCGACCAATAGTTATCTCATCTGGAGATAAATCTAAAAATTGTGGACTTTTACATCCCAATGTCTTTGCAGACATAGTGGCTTCTATTCTACGCTGTTCCTTGATATCTGTCTTAACAAAATTCGGAAGGGTCGCTATAACCAAATTAACATCATAACCTAGACGAGCCAGTTTAGCGAGTGCCCCCCCCATGCCGATTTCTAAATCATCAGGATGGGCTCCAAATGCTATTACGGATTGTTTTTTGCTCATTTAGATTTTTGTACTTAATTATTTATTTATTTATCTTTGCAATTCTCAATATATAGAGAATTTTCTCTATGTCTCTATTCCTTTTATTTCTCGAGCTTGTCTATATCGTCTATAATCTTGATCTACTTCAATTGCTGCTTGTAGTATCTTACTTTTAATAGACTTGGATGATTG
>JAREAI010000121.1:0-7490 GCA_029240435.1 Nitrososphaeraceae archaeon
TTGGTGAGCGAAATATATGCCAACACACGGATCATTAACCAAGGCTGGTAAAGTAAGAGGTCAGACCCCAAAAATCGAAGGTAAACCGAGAACTAGTCTGGTTTCGAAATCACGTAACAAAAACAACTTTATTAAACGATTTGAAAAGAGAAGGTTGCCAGGACAGAAAAAACCTGAACGTGGCGGAAGAAGATAACCGCTTCGCATGAAATAACTCGACTTTCTTTTGAACATTGAAATTTTGATTAGTTATCTGAGCACTAAATCTCTTATTTATATGAAAAATATCATTGAAACTCCTTTTAGGGGGTTTGCTTAGTTCGACCTAAAAAACTTTTTAACAAATAATTTTAAATCCAGTGAAAAGATGCTAGGCAACTTAATATTGTAATATAGATTAAATCTCAAATATATAAGTTGTCTAGGAAGGTAGGACTGATAGGCTGTGGAACTATAGGAAGCGAACTTGCCGTTGCGATTGATACTGGTATGATACAAAAAGCGGAATTAGTGGTACTTTACGACAAGGTTGAAAATGTGGCAATGGAACTACAATCAAAGCTACGAAATACGGCTACTAAATCATTTTCAAATTTCTCCAAACTGATTTCTTCCACTGCCTTTATGGATGCAGACATCATAATTGAAGCGGCTTCACAAGACGCAGTGAGAAAATTTGCGAAAACTATCCTTCAATCAGGTAAAGATATGGTTATAATGAGCGTCGGTGCTCTTGCGGAGCGCGACCTTCTTCATGAATTATCGGATCTTGCTTCCCAAAAACAAGTTCATATTTATGTGCCTACTGGCGCTATAGCGGGCATTGACGCTATTAGGAGTGTCAGGCATTTACTACACTCTGTGACAATTACTACAACGAAAAGTCCAAAGGCTTTAGCAGGGGCACCTTTTTTTGAAACAGCCCGATTCAAAGCAGAGTCGATCTCTCGGAAAAAATTAATCTATGAAGGAACTGCAGGAGATGCTGTAAAAAAATTTCCAGCCAACGTTAATGTTGCAGCCGCTCTAAGCTTAGCTGGATTAGGTATGGACGCGACAAAAGTCAAAATAATAGCAGACCCCTCTTTTTCCGTAAACCAACACGAAATAACTGCAAAAGGAAAATTTGGTGAAATTAATATTGTTGTTCGAAATATACCAAGTCCAAATAATCCAAAGACAAGTTACCTTGCCATTCTTTCTGCAGTCGAATGCATGCGCTCAATATGTAACGAAAACATAAGAATTGGCACGTGACTACGTTTTGCTCTAGTATCTCAATATTAAATGGTAGTAAAACTATAAGGATGGACGATGCATCTGTTGGAACAGTCAAACTCCTTTTTACAGTTTATATAGGGCTAGTATCTGTCTTGAATCAAGGTATTTAGAATGAGTTACGGAGGATTCAGAAGAAACGACAATTTTGGACCAAAGCCAGTAGAAACTGGTAAAGAATATGATGTACAGATCACAGAAGTAAGCCGAAAGGGAGATGGTATAGCACGAATACAAGGATTTGTAATCTTTGTTAAAAACGGCAAGGTAGGTCAGAACGCGAAAATTCGTGTAGTTCAAGTAGGAAACAGATTCGCTACAGCTGAAATAGTTGATGGTGCAACTTCTACATCATCGTCAACCGCAGCAACGGAGCAGACTAGCAGTTAATTATTCCGTTTAAAAGGAATAAAAGGAAACTAGCTTTTTCGTATTTTTATTCAACAATTATTTTTTAACTAATCGTTTCTTTTATTTCTTCAGTATTTCCTGAAAGGTTCCTATATTAATAAAAGAGTATTTATGAATAGAGATGATCTTTCTGTTCTTCTCCATCTTCTTTAAGCGCTTGAAGCAATTTTAGACATGAACTCGCTGGACTACACATTATAATCGTCAATAACAATTTATTGTTTTTGCTAAAAAAGCAAATTAGAACATGTCAGATAGGATACGGACTGAAGTTCATTTGTATGCAATGTACATAATAAATAAATGATAATATCAAGTTTATTTATGAGAGAAATACTAGCATATTCATAAAAATCTAAATTACAACAATCTAATGTCATGATAAATACTGATTTTATAGTAAAATCTATATCCACTTATTTTCTACGAAGGGTTATAGTAACGAAGCCAAATCAGGACCATATTAATGTTGATTTGGGTATGGTTGTGTTAAGATGCAACGATATTGCAAATCTGATCATTATGAGTTAGACTAACACTTAAAAATAAGTCTCAATAGTGATCGAGTATATGGCTGCCCGAAAGAAAACTGCCCGTAAGAAACGATTAGTAAAACGAACCAAACAAAATAGACCGGTGCCAGCCTGGATAATAATCAGAACGCACCGACATGTTAGAACTAACCCAAAACGAAGATTATGGCGAAGATCGGATGTAAAAGTCGGATAAAATAATGAGGTGTTATGATAAGAAATGTCACAAATAGACGAGAATCTAACTCGTGTATACACGATTAATTTAGGAAGAGCTTGGATAACTCCCCAACACAAGAGAACTGATAGAGTTATCAACATGATCAAGGAGTTTGCGAAAAAGCACATGAAGAGTGAAGAAATTAAAATAGATCAGGATTTGAATAGACAGATTTGGAAGAGAGGCAAAACCAATCCTCCAAGGAAAGTGCGTGTAAAGATGGTAAAAGATGACAATGGAATAGTTATAGTTTCTTCGTACGAAGAAGCAATAAAAACCGCACCCACTGCTGGATCTGAATCTGCTTCTCTTGATGATCATGAAAAGGAAGATCTAAAGAGCTGAATTCTGCTAATGCTTCTACTGATTGATTAAGAAAAGCAAGATACTTAATAGAGGCAGAACTATTTCTATCTTCAGATACTCTCATTTTCTTTGATATATGCTATAATAAACTTAACAATTCAAAAGCAAGCATCTCTGTGAAGTAAAAGCAATAGATAATTGTCATATAAACGACCAAAAAAATTCCTAATTGCGATGATAATCAAAATATTGTGTCGTATACATAATGATCTGTATATAATCTTAGGCTATTGAAGGATACAACAAAGATCCTTTTTTCTTCTACTCAAGGTTTGGAATAGTCAGCTCTATATCTGGAGAAGAATCTAACTCTTCCCAATCCAATACATTTTGTTGTGGAATAATCTCTGAAAGAGGATCGTATTTATCAAATCTCGTTTTGTCCTGAACTGTAGCCATTAGATGTACCGTTATTCTCTTTGAATCAGACATGGCCAAAACGACTTCAGGAGTTTTTTCTTCTGTGAAAATCTCTTGTACGGTGCTAACAATAAAATTAAGTTTACCTATGGGGACATTTTGTCCTCCCATTACATACAGCAATGCTCTCTTTATCGAATTCGGATCGACATTATCATATAACATTTCGATCGAATCTTTAATAGACGATTCGACAGAGTTGGTATTTTTTTTGCCTGCAAATAACAAGTTCATGTTAGGACGAATATGTCCTTCTGAAATTGTAGAAATAACTTCACAGATTGCTCTATTAGTGATTCCATAACACTCCCGAGGTGACAGTTCAGGATTATTCTCTAATAATGTGTCATTATCTATTACTATTGTTGCATCTGCAATTTTCCGTAATCGCTTTAGGGATATACCAGCATGAAATATTCTATCTTTCTCGAAGCCGAAAGGCATTATTGCGAATAATATAATTGTAGTAGCCCCCGAATGTTTAGCCAATCTAGATACTATTGGAGACATTGCAGTCCCGCTCCGGCCTGCCAGATTTGTGATAACAATTATCGTTTGAAAACCATCAATGGCTGCCTTAATTCCTTTAGTTGAAGACTGCGCAAAAGATCGTATCTTGTAGCTTGAAGGATTTATCCATGAATCAGAATTAATAAATATACTTTGATAATTTCCTTTAAGATCGTTTTTATCGTTACTTATTAAGACACATTTGCAATTCAGCGACTTACTAGCGTCGACTGCAATCTTGCTACCTGCACCTCCTATGCCTACCATTACTAATGGCTGTCTTACTGGTAGATAATTATCATTCATAGCCCCAATCCTCTAATCTATGTATTAATATTAGTTAAAAATGTTAGTAATCAAATATGAAAAGGCAGTTGTGTAAAAAAGTTGATTTAAAATTTATCGTTTAAATTAACAAAGCATGAAGTTAATGAATGGCTAGAATAGTTAGAAATCTTGACTGAAATCTTGTCTCCAAGATTTGTCTTAAATTTCGAAGACTTATATAAAGCAAGACATTCCGATGGTAGTACAACAGGCTTGTAGGCATAATTTCTACCTTGTATGGTATTTTCACCAATTTCATCAATTATTACATTTCCTTTCCAACCCTTCCACATAGAGTTACGCTTTGCACTTGTTTCCTTTATCAGTTTATGAAGGCATTCACTTCTCTGCTTTATTATAAATGAATCGACGCGTTTGAGTTTGCAAGCTTCTGTGCCAGATCGAGCGCTATATTTTGAAGAATTTACAATATCTGGTTCTGTTTCTTTTATTAATGCGATTGTTTTTAGAAAGTCTTGATCTGTTTCTGAAGGAAAACCGACGATTACATCAGTTGCGATGGTGATTTCAGGAAATACTTTTCTAAATGCTTTAACTATATTGCGATAAGTGTTTACGGTATGTCCTCTCTTCATTTTCCTGAGGATGGTGTCACTACCGCTCTGGACAGGGATATGTAAAAACTTGAAGATTTTATCGTTATCTGAAAATACTTGTACCAGATCTTCTATCATACCAGGAAGGTACATTGGGTTCATCATTCCTACTCTAATTTTGTAATCACCTTCAAGAGCGCTGCATGCTTTTAGCAGTTTTACTAGGTCTGATCCTATGTCTTTACCATAGCAGCCATTGTCAGTAGATGAAAGCCAGATTTCTTTGCAGCCATCAGCGATATCGCTACGCATCTGTCTTAATATATCACCTATGCGATAACTACGAAGCATACCCTTTGCAAGTTTAGTTTGGCAGAATGAACATTCGCTCATACAGCCACTCGAAATTTCGATTATGCTAATTATAGGATTAATTCGTATTTTCGGAAGATTTAGTTTTTCTGAAATAGAATTTTCTAGACGGATGGATTTTTTACCGATAAGAGCAGAATGCACTACATCAATAGTGTTGTCAATGGAATGAGGACCAAGTAAGCTTGCAAATGGATTAAGTGATTCTATTAATTGTCTTTCTGTCTTTGGTAAACATCCCGCTACGATTAGTGGTTTTATTGACTTGGAAAGCTTATCAATTCTATAAAGCATTCTATGTTGGGTTACATCTTTTACCGAACAAGTTACGATGATATTGAGCGCAGATTCATTTTCGTCCGTTGCTATTTCAAAACCATCTGCCTTCAATAATCCTGAAATCATCTCAGAATCGGCCATGCTTGCGGAACATCCGTATGCTTCAATCCATATTTTTTTGCTACTGTTGGGTCCTTTGATTTTTTCAGGTTCAAAGGACTTTGAGGTCTTTGTCCGATCGGAATAAGGTTTTGCATTCCTTTCGATAGGATCTATAGACCCAATAAAGTTAGGTTTTGATGTTTTTATCAAATATTCAACAGTATCCGATAACTTCTACCATTTTTAATCATTTGCCTCGGATCTCTGCTAGGAGCGTGACTTTACCTGAAGCTTATATTATATATTATCTTGTATATTTTGCATTTGATAGTCTTCGATTACTAGGTTTATCCTAGAGTCGTTAAATTAAAAAAACGACGACACGGTATGTAATAAACATTGACAAGTTTCATAATCTCAATGCAAGGTTTTGAAATCTCTGGTCAGACTAGATATGACTGACTATAGCAATACAGGATTCTTAAAAAAATCCTAAATCCAATAAAGAAGTCGTGGCAGAAAGCAATCTCTTCACATCATACTGATCATGAGCTTCAGAAAAAGCACCCATTTTCAAAGGTAAAAAAAATATCCCATGATTAGCCATTAGAGCTAAATTGTATTTTTTTAACAATTCTCTGTTAGAGAGGGCAACATCTACTGCATTATTTATCCTTGTAACTCGTTCATTTAGAAAATGAATCTGGAAAAGAGATCCTGTACCTGTTACCTCGGCATTAATTTTTGAATCTGAAAAAATCTTGCCTAGACCCTTTCTGGTTTCCTCTCCCAGACTATTGATCTTCGTATATACGCTATTTTTATTCTTTTTAAGGTAGTTGATAGTTGCAAGACCAGCAGTCATAGTTATTGGATTTGCAGAAAAAGTACCTCCTCCAATAGCACAACAATGTTCTTTATTCTTTCTTAATATTGGATCGGCAAGAGACATTATATCTTTATGGCCGCATACCACTCCGATAGGCAATCCTCCTCCTATTATCTTTCCTAGCGTAAACAAATCAGGCTCAAGTTTGTAAATGCTAGCTGCCCCGTGAATTGATAATCTGAACCCCGTTACAATTTCGTCTAAGATGAATAAGCTACCGTTTTTTTTTGCAAATTCCTGAAGGCCCTGTAGGTATCCATCGGTAGGAGTGATACATCCAGCGCCACCGAGAACAGGTTCGACAATAATGCAGGCTAAATCCTCTTTAATAGATTCAAGAACGCTCAATGATTTTTGAAGATCGTTGAAGTGGATTGATTTTAGATATTGCTCTTCATCTCGAATAAGCCCAGATCCTTCTTGGATTTCAAAGGGATAGTTTACATTATGCATTAATGGTGTATTATAGCCATGCCATCCACCTAAAACTTTAGCAATCACTTTTCTTCCGGTTTTTGCTCTTGCAAGTCGCACAGCATACATGGTCGCTTCAGAACCAGTGCTAGAAAAGCGAATATATTCAGCTCTTGGCATCAGCTTTTGAATAGTTTCTGCAAGATCTACACTGAGGTCATTTGTCGTACCATATAGTATGCCTTTGCTAATTTGTTTCAAAAGCGAATTGGAAACTATATCTGGAGTATGACCGAGAATTAATGCCCAATGCCCCATCCAATAATCAGTATATTCATTGTCATCAACATCAAGAAGGTGCTTACCTCTAGCAGCCTTGGTAAAGAAAGGATAAGGTTCAAAAAAACGAATATTATGATTAATACCGCCTGGAAAGACATTGGTAGATCTTAAATAGAGAGATTTTGATTGTTTTGTTTTTCGTTCATATATTTCCTTATAATTCTTATATTTCATATTCTAAACCGAGACTTTCATCTTCTCCATTTGTTTATTTAGATGTTTAACAATGTATATTATGAGGAAGGCGCCTTCTCGGAGTATTCTGTTCTATAATTCTCTTTAATGTAGAGAAAGCAAGATTTTATATTTTAAGAACAGTTATGATTCTCATCGAGCAAGGTTTATATTTTAATTTTGCAAGGTACTTCTTGGAACGTAACAATTAAAGGCGGCGTCGGGATGATTGTGGTCATAGTGCCATTTTGTGATTCTCCGACCTCCAGTTGCGCTCATAACATGGAGATTCGATA
>JAREAI010000392.1:0-2669 GCA_029240435.1 Nitrososphaeraceae archaeon
CATTGATGCCTGTACTGTTACAAAATTTATACAGAACTTAGTTACCCAATTCAGTTATACTCTTGAAAATGTGCAGTAGTGATAGAGAGAAGATGCAACGTCGCGACAATACATCGACTCACAGGATAATAATCCATATTGACTTCGACTATTTCTTTGCACAGTGTGAAGAAATTAAAAGGCCAGAAATAAAAGATAAACCTGTAGTTGTTTGCATCTATTCTGGTAGGACTAAAGAAAGCGGAGTGGTGAGTACTTGTAACTATATAGCAAGAAAATATGGAGTCAAATCAGGTATTTCAATCAAAACAGCAAAAGCAAAACTTGCTCAAGTATCGCAAGCAGTATTTCTGCCTTCAGATATAAAGCATTATTCTGAAAAATCAGATAATGCAATGACCTTAATACGTGACTTTTTGGATAACTACTCTTTATCTGGGACATCCTCTATTGTTTTTCAGCCAATAAAATGTGTGAAATTCGAATATATTGGATTAGATGAATGTTTTGTCGAAGTAACAGAGAAAGTTGATTTTGATTTTGCAAAAGCAAAAGAATTAGCAAACAATCTTAAAAAACAGATAAGAAAAGAAACTGGATTGACATGCTCAATGGGTATTGCTCCTAATAAACTGATAGCAAAGATCGCATCCGACTTTCAGAAGCCAGACGGAATGACTATTATCGAACCAGAAGAGGCAAAAAATTTTATTTCTAAATGTAATGTAGATAAAATTCCAGGTATTGGTCCTAAAACTACTGCCAAATTGTTCGAAATGGGAATACGAACAGGCGGCGAATTGTCAGCCTTTGGTTTATTCAGGTTAATTGATGCCTTTGGAAAAAAATATGCAACCTATCTTTACAACTCCGCTCAAGGTATTGATAATGAATCTGTCAAATCACGTGGATCAGCAAAACAGATCGGAAGAATAATTACATTGAAGAGAGATATTTCTCAAGCCTCTGAAATCGACGGTGAACTACAGTATATATGCAAGTCTGTGTACAAAATGGCATTAGATCAAAACATATTATTTAGAAATATAGGCATTTTGTTAATCTTAAATAACCTCGACAATATTACCCGTTCAAAGAGTTTGAAAACCCATTCTAGAGACTTTCATGAGTTGTATTCATCTGTTAAGTCGATATTGAATGATACACTAAACAAATATCCAAATATCAAGGTCAGAAGATTAGGAATTAAGGTATCTGATCTGAAGGATAACGAAGCTCAGAACTCGATGCTTAATTTTATTAATAATAATATTATCGATACAAAAACAAAATGAATCAATTTCAACATTTTCTTTGATTGGTTGATATCTTCTTTTTTACTATTAGGAAAATCGAAAGTTCATCAGTTCATACTATAATTCAAAAGGATTTCTTGAAGTATATCGCCTACACCTTTAATGCTTGTAACTTTCTTGCTAATCTATTCTCAAGGAAGAGAACACTATATACATATATGAACAGCCAAGGTATAAAGATAATTTCTCCGGCAATAGAGTGAAATGATTGCCAGGAGATAGGATTCGCAGATACTATTAATGCAAATAATGATAATGAGAGTATGCGTATTATATTTATCATAGCAGTTCCTATAGTTCCTATTATGAAATAGGTCAATTTTCTCTTTAAAGGAATTCTCATTTTTAGAAAAAATATGAGCATGATTAGACTATAGATAATCATGCTATGGACCCCGGCTGATGGCCAAAACACAATTAAATTCATCGATCCCTGTAAACCATTTAAAGTCAACATATTGTCTCGTGCAGTCACTAGTAGACCGTCTGGTCCAAGATCCATGATTGAGCTGTCGATGAGTCTGATTACCCCCTGATCTATTTGTAAATACATAGGTACAATATATTGAAGAGGACCAAGGGTATCTTTTGGAAAGAATGCGTCAAGCGACAAGATTACTACAATCCCTGCTAAAAATACCAATCCCGCAGGAGCAATTTTGTATCCTTTCTTTCCATATAATATAGATAGACAAATACTTACATAAAGTACCATTATGATAAAGTCCCACATAAGAGTCCAACTTTCCTGAATCTGAACGTTATAGATAGGCGCAGCAGCTCTAATTGACTCTTTGAGTCCTAATTCTTCAATAGCAATAAAATATCCTATTGCAAGATTCAATAAACCTATTATAAGGTAAAATTTCTTACTGTTGATCTTTTGGTTTGACCCAATTACCTCTGCTGCAATAAAAACCATGGCAAACAAAAAGCCTCCACGTCCAACATTCCATGATAGGTAAAATGTATCAGGATAAGCAATCAAAGTAAACATGAAACTCTTTTCTTTTTATTGAACAAAAGCAGCAGCCTTTATGGTTTTTTAATCTAAATAAAAATATCTTGTACTATTATCTTTGTATAATTGCGTCTGAGAACCATTTTGGAGACATTTCCTTCGCTTGCTTTAGTAAGAAGGTTATACTGCTGTCAAGAATATAGGTATTTGCGAAATCCTCCTTGCTTCTAATACTTCTACCGTATGCTTGAACTAACTTTAAAATTGTCTTCCACGTATACCAGTTCGGATCCCTTTGTTTCATAACAGAAATTTTCCTATCAGTAAGATCTGCATATGGCACTTTCACAATAATCTGGAATCTAGAAAGATTATCCTTTAGATCTACTCCA
>JAREAI010000122.1:0-7458 GCA_029240435.1 Nitrososphaeraceae archaeon
GTGACTTTTTATTGTTTTCTTATTTCTGCTTTTGTTTTTTTGCTTCTACTATTTCATATGAATCATCTGGTTGTTTTGTCACATTTATGTTACATACTCGACATTCGTAGTATTTTATTGGCGGATCATGACTAATTGAACCATTTAACCATATCATTATTGCACCACATACTGGACAATTCATCGTCATATTCTAATTCTGTATGTGACTATTAATATGCTTTTTATTAGCTCTAAAATCTAAGTTAAATTGGTCATACTTATTTATTATTTTTACATTCATTCACACTATGCATTTTACGCAGTTAATGACTTGAAATCATAGAAACTTAAGTGATACCTTTGGAGAGTATCATAGACCTAACAAAGATACAAAGATTATCTATATTATCTATATATGAGATCGGTAGACTACTCAACATGATTAGAGATCTGAGTTACAGTCTTGCTTCAGCCCATCTCAGATCTCAGATCGGATGCTCTACCCTGGTCGCTGGGTCTATATCATCATTAGGCAGGTTATGGAATATGACTGGTCAGTTTAGTGAAGATGTATTATACTTTCCTACAGAGAGGAAAAAGATGCAAACTATTAGAACACAATTGAATGATAGATGTTACAAAGCAAATGAATTTGCAACCAAAAAGGAGAAAAAGCTCAAAAAAACAAAATTATAAATTCTAGTAATATTTAGTGAGGGCGTATAATGCCAAAATGCACCTTTTTTTGAAAGTATAAAACAGAGTAAGATAGAGATAAGTATCAATCGATATAACTAACCAAATGTTACCAATTAATAGAAACTGAAACTCGAAAATTAGTTGAATTGAAAATTAAAGATTAAGAATACATAATAACAATATTACAGATATTAGTTAATATTTTCATAATAAAATTGCTGTATGTACTTAATAGACGTATAATCAAAAAGAATAATTTTATAGCGTCGTGTAGATATTCTTTTAGAGTTAATTGCTCATCCAAATGCCAGGTTTATTCTATCTAAGAATTGTTTTTAGTAAATTATATATGCATATATCATAAAGATAATAACATATACCACCAACAATGTCTGTAATTTCCAAAACCATAACTCTACGTGTCCCATCTAATATAATCTATCTTGCGCTTAAAGATACACGTTTAGAAAAGATCTTTCCTGAATTCTTTATTGGAATTACAAGGAAACTTGTAATTGATAAGGCAAATAAACAGATTACTTTTAGGACTAATACTCAAGATAGTCAAATTGAAATTATTGAGAATTTCAGATTGAAAATATCTGGGATTAACAATACACAGGTTGACTATATAACAGAGACAAATGTGCCAGAGGGCAATTTAGTAGTAGAGTCAATATTACAGACACACATAGCAAATATTTTATACGCTCTGTTGATGCTCGAGGTAGGATATATCAATGGAGTAATGGAAAGGGCTCGATGACATAAGTTCAATCTCCTATGCTTTGTTTTAGAATTGTGTTCGATTTTATGCTTTATAATTTCTACAATGAGGCCACTTTTCACTTCTATTATTTTTTGAGTAAAAACAAAGCATTAATTTTTTATACTAGCGATGACAATGTATGTGCTTATCTGTTTGTTATTAGGTAAGTTTAAGATAACAACAAGAAAAACCAAAACAAGAAATTCAAGGTATGCATAAATAAAAATTAATAACAATGAGTTATAAAATAGATGAACGAAGCCATCCACGGCATAAAAAATCAAGAAATATTGAAAATGTCCTTGTATTACAAGGAGGAGGTTCTCTTGGTGCATTTGCGTGTGGGGTATTCAAGGCATTAGTAAAAAAGAATATAAGAATAGATATTGCTGCTGGTACGTCTATTGGAGCTGTAAATGCGGCCATAATTGTTGGAAGTAAAAGTGATCATCCTGAGAAAGATCTTGAAGACTTTTGGATAGAAATTGCAGAAAGCAATCCTATGCATATTTCTGATACTTTCACATTTGAATATGATACTGCTGCTAGAAGATACATAACCAAGAAAACATCTTCTGCTTCAACTAATGCTGCAATATTTGGGGTTCCAAAAATGTTTGTTCCAAGATGGCAGTCGTCATGGAATTGGGAAAAATATGCGTCTTTATTAAAAGAAGAGAAAGGTCTACAATATTTTGATCCACGAAGCTGGACATATATATATGACCATTCTCCACTTGCAAAGACACTTGATAAGTACATAGATTACAAAAAGCTTAACCTTGCTGCAACACAAGAAGGTTTACCATCCGTTCTTCATCTTATAATAACTGCTGTGGATGTCATGACTTCAAAACCACTTGTATTTGATAATACTAAAATGGAAATTACATCAAAGCATATTCTAGCAAGCTCTGGTTATCCAATATATGGATTCCCGTGGATTGAAGTTGAAGATGGTGTATATGCATGGGATGGTAGTCTACTTAGCAATACACCTGTAAGAGAAGTAATTTCCGCATCTCCGCGAAATGACAAAAATATCTTTATAGTGGAGAACTATCCTAGAAAAATACATACACTTCCTTCCAATATGGCAGAAGTCGAAAGCAGAGCTAAAGATATAATTTTTTGCGATAAGAATATGGATAATATAAAAATGTCAAAGCTAATTACAAGACATATTCAACTTATAGAAAGCCTTTATGAGGTATTTGAGAAATTCGATCAATCAAAGCTTGATCCTGAGGTTGTTAAGAAGATAAAGACAGAGTATAATACCCTTATAGATAATTATGGTGCTGAGATTAGGTCTGTTACAAGAGTTATTCGAAGTGAGATAGAATCGCCTTCAATTCTTCAAAATGCAGATTTCTCTCCTAAAACTATCAAAGAGCTAATATCACAAGGTGAGAGAAAGACTATGGAAAAATTAGTTTACTGTGATACCTTAAATTATGACTTTAAATAAATAAAAAGAATCTGCTTCTAGTAAATATCACAGCCGCAGAGTACGGGGCAATATTTGGCTTTATTTTTTGTAGTAAATATGCAATTACTTGAAATTTATTTTACAGCTATTGTAGGAGAATGCTGCTGATCAGAACAGTATATATCATAAACACTCAAAGCCAATCACTTTCACTCTAAAAACCCTCATACTTTTTCTTCTTTTAGAAGGAAAACATTGGTGTTAGCATAACAAAACTATCAACATAAATTGTTTTGAAAGGTGGTTAGCACTTTTACTAATAATTAATTGTTTTGTATGCTATAAAGAGCTATAATTTGCTAAAGAAATTGCAGAAATACAATCAAGATGTAACAAGCATATAGAGATATGCTGCGGAACAGAGTCGCAAAAAAGTAATAGTACCGAAAGAGGAGAAATTTGTCAAACAACCATCATTATAAACAAAACATGAAATTGTCGTAATAACAGCGGTAACGAAATCAATAATGTTTTTTGTCTAATAAGATTTATGCTATTATTGGTATTAACGATATTATTCCAATAATTAAGCTCCCATTGTTCAAAATATAATTTACAAAAGTGATCTCATATTATGATACTTGCAGTTCGATAGGATTAGGTTCCAGCATGTAGTATGGTTCGGTCATTTTGCTATTTTTATCTTTTCGTAATGTCGTTTCTATTGAATTAGTATAATAGAACACTTTACGTGGAATGTTGTTGCTTTTCACAGATACCATACCCCCACACTCCCTATAGGGATATTCAGCTCTTAAAAAGGCCATCAGTTACTTCAGATTATGAGTATATGTTCAGAAGAAGATATTTTAATCAGACAAATTAAATCCTGGCTAAATTTTGCAGATAGTAAATTGGATACAGAAAAAGACAGGAAGGAATTTAAAGATATGTTAAATGGCTATTACAAATATGCTATGGTTATTATTAACTCACAATGCGAATCATTTCCAAGCAAACCGCTGATCATGACTTTATTATTATTTCAGTATAAAAAAATTATGAAAAGGCTGATGGATAAGGCTTGAAATTGAGCAATCAATGGTAGTAAAACAGATTTAGATATTATATATTTCTGCATTATCTGTATAACTCATATTGTTGTAGTAATAAGATTTCTCTTTGCTATCTGTCTAACTTGAGGAATTATGAATAGGATATATGTATTAGATCTCTCTGTAACAAGAGAAATGACCAGAACACTTCACTTTCAAAGAGAAGGTAAAGTATGTCTGTGAGGGAATTAATTTGATATTTCATTAAGTGAGTAGTGAATAAATTAAAAGTATAATAAAGTCGCTAAGGCTCTTTGCCTTAACAATGTCGTCAACATCTAACGAAGATACAAATATTGCTAATACTAATACTACCCGAGATAACCAATCAGAACAACAGCAAGAACCAACGCAACAAGACAGTGGACAAACGACAGTAGCAGGTCAAGGATATACAGTTGATTCAACAATCAAACACAGACAACGACGACAACAACAATTAGATGAGCAAAATAATAGTCCTGATCCTAGTTTGGGAGGACAACAAGAGACAGACACTAGTAATACTAATACAATAACAACTGGAGCAGATCCAGCAGCAGTAGCAACTGGAATTCCACCAAAACAACAACAACGACTAGAAGACAATGAGCAACCTGAAAACCAGGAGTAATAACAAGAAGACACTTCCTAAATCCTTTTTATATCTATTTCTTCGTCAACCAATGACAGAAACACAACAAAGTCATTCACAGGTATATATCAGGATCACCATACAACTATGACAATCCATATTCTAGCTTTATGTATTTTAAACCTAGCAGAATATCATTGCAAATTCTCCTAATTTTTTCTGATAGTCTTACAACAATAGCAACTGCCTTATATCAACAATTAGAGGAGAATAATAACAAGACATATAGTGATTGATAATAATAGTTCTCTGGTCTCAAGGATGGCCAAAGCCTCTTTCTGATTTTGAGAGAGGATCAGAGAAATGTAAATCTCCTAAGCAGTCGTTTAAAGATATCAATTTTGTTATATCTTGTGAATTTTGCCAGATGGTAGGATATGCACAGCAACCGTGTAGATATCATATTTTGGAAAAAGTAAAGAAATTATGGTATGAGGAAAGGACTCTAGACATACATAGACACATTTTTTATATGCTCAATATGTCTTCGACAGCTGAAATGACTATTATTCCAGCACTTGTTTTATCAGTCTTTGCAGCTTCTCTTCTTATGGCTGCCACTACAGCTCCAACTCTATTCTCTTCTACTATTGTCACAACTGTATTTCTTTCTGAATATGACATTCTAGTGGTTCCTGCTCCTCTGCCATAACTTAGTCTATATTTCTCACCTTTACCCATACCCTTAGACTCATAGAATGTTGCCTGTAAGTTTAAAGCTTCTAGCGCAGATACTACCTTGTCTGTTTTTTCAGCTGCAATAAATGCCTCAACTCTTTTCATTGCAGCGTATTTCTTACCACCAGTTTTTTCTTGTTCTTCTCCTTCTTTTTTTACAATCTCATAAGGCAGTGATGATGACGATGATGACCCTTCGTTCATAACCATTCATATTCTACCATAACTTTTATTTAATGATCTTTTTGTTCAATACAACTAAACCAGTTAATAATGTCATTATCCTCCTATAGACTACTATTTTTTTGTCCTGCTTGTTCATTTATAGGCAAATGGATAAAAAATTATGGCATATCCAGTATATGAATTACTATAAATGGTGCGATACATAATGCATAAATAACTATAAATACAAAGGCATTTAAACTGACTGCTCTTAATCTATACATAAATAAATGGAATCATTCTCTTCTCAATTGTCATTTGACAATAACAGACCACGCCTAGGACAGAATAATGCTACCAATGCTATTTCAAAATATATTAAAAACGTTGGTGCCATGAATAAAACTACAGCAAACCAATATCAAATAAGACTGAATAGTTTCAGCAATTATGTAGACAAAGAATATAGTAAAACTGTAAGCATAGACGATCTAATCAAGAGGATTAGAGAGGGCACAGAGGATCCTTTTGATATCCTAAATGGCTATGTCGGATTCTTAAAACAGAAAGATAAGAACCCAAGAACCTCCCTTTCCCCTGTTACATTAAAATCTCGTGTAGTAACAGTCAAAAATTTTTTGGAATATTATGATGTAGATATAAGCCCAAGGAAATTCAAGTTAAAGGTAAAACTTCCTAGAATAATCAGGAAAAATAAGGAAGCGTTGTCAAAAGATGATGTCACTGATATTCTTAACGCATGTTCTGATATTCGATTAAAGACTTATGTTATGCTTTTGGCAGCAGGGGGATTTAGGGCCGTAGAAGCATTATCTCTACGTATTAAAGATCTAGATCTGGAATCAAAACTAGCCCGAGCCTTTGTGAGGGGAGAATACACAAAGACTAAAACAGATAGAATTGTCTTTCTAACTGATGAAGTGACACAACAACTAAAGTCTTGGCTAAGTTATAAGTATAGAACCAGGAGAATATGCTATAAGGATTGGTCTGGGCAAGAATATGAAAAGAAGACAATAACCGAATACAGAACCCCTGACAAAAACGATACTGATCTTATTTTTGCTATTTACCAAAATTCAAAAATGCCAAATCCTTCTTGGCTGTATGCTGATATGGCAAAAACATTTGCAAAGACTTTAGATAGAATGGGAAAAGGTGACAGAGAAGATGGTAATGAAAGACGCAGACAAATAACTCTCCATTCTTTCAGACGCTTTGTAAAAACAACTATCTCTGACCTTGGTTATTCTGACTTTTCTGAATATTTTATTGGACATAGCGGCTCAACATACTGGCGCAAAAAGGAATCAGAGAAAGCAGAATTATTTAAAAAGATAGAACCATATCTAACATTTCTCAACATTCACCAACTAGAGAGACAAGGAGCAGATATACAAACAAAGGTAGAAGAGTTGGAAGCAATTAATCAAAGATTGCGTGAACGTGATACCATGAATACAGATGCTATAGCCAGTCTATCAGACCAGTTAACAAAAGTAATGCAGGAGATAGAGATATTGAAGAAACAAAGATAGAGCCTGATATAATATTTTATTTCTGCATTTAAAAATTAAAGTTAGGAATAACTAGACTATCTTTTGTGCTACATACAGGACATTGCGTCCTTATCGAATCAGTAGGTGCACTATGTTGTGTTAATGCTTCTCTATAGTCAAGAAGATCCAACATTACCGAACCCTGTTGCAAATTACATTTTTCACAGTTACCTTCAACAGCAATTCTTGAATAATCACCTCTATAAAGAAAACGCATTTCTTCATATTCGCTAGTCAGATATTCTTTTTTATTCTGAAATCTTCTCTCAGCATCTAATTTTATTTGGAAAAGGACCAATTGTTGTGTTTTTGTATTTAATTCTTTAATCGTTTCTAGCCATATATTCCAAAAGTCCTTTCGTGTTTTTTCATCTTTAAAACCTAAGTCTACAAGATGCTCAAAG
>JAREAI010000123.1:0-7373 GCA_029240435.1 Nitrososphaeraceae archaeon
ACAATTTAGAACATCTGAGCCAGCCAAATCTGGTCTGCCTCCACGCGATACAATAGCATATATTTCACCAGCTCTTTCAGCTGCTGCCACTAAGGCTGCCGCAGCTCCCGTACTGGCACCAAAATACCCAAGCTTGAGACTTTTATATCTAGCACTTTGTAATATCCAATCAGTTGTAGACAGAAGTCGTCTAGCAAGTAATTGAATGTTAAATCTGTGCTCTCTACTAACGCTATCCATTTTTTCTTCCTTAGAAGTGAGAAGATCGATTAGTAAAGTAGCGATACCATCATCATTTAGAACCTGAGCAACATATCTATTTCTGGCACTATAGCGACTGCTCCCACTTCCATGAGCAAATATAACAATTCCTTTGATATCCATATTGATGATGGTGCTAGAGGATGGAATGCTCAGATTACCTTCAATTATATTCTGGTTATCAACCTCTATGCTTACAATCTCTTGATGCTGTGGATCCTTGATGTTTGTGGATGTCATTATCTCAATATTAGTAAGTAAACTATGAAGTTGTATATAATACCACTTTATTAAAGGCAATTAATAAGAAATTATGGAATTGACTCTGCTGATTATAAAGATGCAATAGAAATAAAATCATCAAGAACGAAAATGAAAAAGACCGCCGCTCATATCTATGTTAGCAAAATAGTAACAATGACTACTCATTTTCTAGAGAAAGATCCAGACATAAAAAAGGGAAAAGGATTTATGCTGCAATTTCTTTTTTTTGCCATTTGCTATTTACTGTTGGAATAATTTTCTTTTTGCTTGTTGCTCTTCTCCTTAACCCTTCAAGTGCGATAGAGCCCAACAGCGTCAGTATGATGGTTAATCCTATTGTAACTGAAAAACAGAACTATCTACTATTGTCATTGTTACCACCTTATTTTGATCACTTCTATTGAGAAGTTGGTACCGTTGTTGTTCTTGTAGTTACTGTTATCTCTGGTGCAGCGGCTGTTCTTACCTTGTCTCTTATTTTTCTTTTTGCTATTCTCCATGCTAACTCCATTGCGCCATATGTTGGTACAAACCCAATTGCTAACCACACAATGCTTTCAAACATTGTTAATTTCACCACCTAAATTCTTTCAGAAATACATTATTAAATTTCATCAGATTTACACTTAAAAAATCAGAATGTATTATGAGAAATTAGAAGGTGTTATAATAAATAAACAGTACGCCTACAACGTAATGGGCATTTGATAAGTTCCACTGAAGAAAAGTAGACTACATAAACTGGTGAATTGATTGCCACCGAACACAACAAATAAAGAAACTTTGACCTCCCAATGGAATTCAACTACTGTTGTATAATTGGAACTTGCACAAACATCAAATAACAGAATGTGAATATTCTTGTGAATATTATTAAAGGAATAATAGTAACCTTTTATTGTACTTCGATATTGGTTGTTAATAATCCTGACAATGACCATGCTGATTATAATTCACATACCGTTAAAGATCTTCTCATAAAACTTCATGATTATTATTTAAAGGATAATAAATACGATGAAGGTGACCTCTTGTTCTACAGAATTAACTATAAACTGATGGATACATTAGGGATTAGTAGGGTTGCCGCAGAAGAATTTCATAAAATTTATCATGACCTTGACCCTCGTAGGGTTTCAGAAGGCTATTGTAATAAATGTAAGAAAATTGTAACAATCATTCCCATCATTTATGGTGTTTCAGACAAGGAAGCAGCAAATCTATTACAAGCAGAAAATAATGGAAAATTAATCATTGGAAATACAAAGGACATAAGAGATGGAAGTAAAGCGGCAATCTTTGGCTGTAAAATTTGCAAAAGCTCTATACAAATCCCTTAGTAATAGAACCGGTGCAAACGAAGACAAAATTGTCCATCATAAGTTTCTTGCTTAATTTCTAGGTTGAATGATCTAAGTATGCTAACTCAAACTAATGATAGGTATACTCAGCTAATCCTGTCTAATAGATAGATATTCCCTATTGCTTCTAGAGTAAATAGATGTATCATTCATAACTTTGGGGAAATTGCTACAGAGATGGAAACATTGTAATTTAAGCGTATGCACATGATAACACAAGAATATTAGTTGGCGATAAAAACCTAAATTGCACAGTGGTGCAATTAATCTCGTTGTGAAGATTAGAAAGATAATCGAAACTTGTATTTACTCTTCTGATCTAGAGACCATGAAGAATTTTTATATCAATAAAGTTGGACTTGAATTTAGTTCAGAAGAACAAGGAAGACACATTTTTCTAAAGGCTGGCAAGAATATGCTTCTAATTTTTAACCCCGAAAATACAAAGATAGATGGAAAAAGTAGATTTCCTGTTCATGGTGCAATAACTCCTCCTGCGTGTATTCATTTTGCTCTAGAGATAGAGAAAAACGAATATGACAATTCAAAAAATATGTTGAAACAGAAGAATATTGCTATAGAAAAGGAAATCGTATGGGGCAATGGAAGTGGGTCAATTTATTTTAGAGACCCCGCGGGCAATCTCGTAGAATTTGTAACTGAAGGAAACTGGCCTGTTGAAGATTAGGTGTTAATACTATTACCAGTCGTCACCTAGCAAGTATTATTTCTCTGGTTTCCTTCCCTTCTTTTCCATTTTCTCTTCATTCATTATGCGAAGCCATATGTATGCATCCATGGCTCAGTTCTTAAACCAATCTTCAACGACGACATCAATAACGCCAGTATCGTATACATTTCCATCAGCGTTTCTAAAGCCCAAATATCCCATATGATTATCGCCCCTTGATACGATAGAACATTGTTGGAAACCAAATCCTAGATATACAGGTAAATCACACTTTCTATCTCCATTTGCATCTATATCTATTAAAATTCTACTTCTAACATCAGTTTCGTTATAATTGTCAGGAACACTAAGTATATCCTCTGCCCCTCCGGCGCCCAGAGCATCATCATCCTCTGCTGTTTCGTATACACTTGGTACCGTTCCAGAGAATGAGGGAGCTAGTAGGTTGTCTTCACTGTTGTATAGATTGAATAAATTATTTACCTCAGCTTCTATATCTTTTCCGGAACATCCTAACGGTGGAAAGTTAGAGACACAATCTATATGGTTTGTAGAGACCTGTTCATCATCAACTGCGGCACCCAGTAAGTGCACTGTTTCTATTTTCTTGCTGGTGTCATTATCTGTAATATTCACAGGTTGTTCATTGCTCTGAAGAGATTGTAAGGCAGAAAAAACAACTCTTGCTCCTAATGAATGTGCAACAAGTCTTAGATCAGTATCTGGACAAGCTTCTTTCAAATCAGCAATAAATTTGCCTAAAAGTGCGCCATTTTTGTTAGCTATAAATTTAACAGTCTGCCATTCCTCCTGAGCTAGAGTTTGGTTCTGTAGACTAAATGTAGTATTAGAATCCCAACTAAATCCAATCATAGGAATACTGTAGTTTAAACTTTTGAGCGAAAGGTCTATCCTCTCAATTTGTTCTTTGGCATCTTCTTCGGAGGTCCAAACACCATGGACATAAATCGCTGTCTCATTAGGACATTCATTAGCTTCAGGATTAAAAATGGAAGACGCATTTGGTAGTGATGAAATTGTATTTTGTAATGTACCTCCAGTAGTTGTATTAAAGAAACCACGGCTTGATGTTACTAAAGGAGATGATGTTTGCCCCCACACATTGTCGCTTAAAACCAATATACTAAATATTGCAATCCCTATTGTAAAGAGCAAAATGTAATTCACAGGAAAGATTTTCATCGGCTGAATATTGTAAGCAGTGTTATACATCTGTTTCCTAACAACCATTTTCGCCTTGATGGTTCATGGAGAGGAGGACAATTTGATGGTTTTTGGCGATACCACTGGGAATCGCTCTGCTCGGTATCAAGCCAAACTCATTAATCTGTTTACTTGATTTATCAGCTCTTCATTTTCGATTGGTTTTCGGATAAATAGGATTTTGTTTATTGCGCTATATTCTTTTTTTCTAAATTCCTCATAATACAATTCACTTGCGGTAAGGAAACAAACTTTGGCTTTCTGGTCCTTCTTTTTTATTTCATCATATGACTTAAACCCATCCATTTTTGGCATCTTTATATCAAGAATAACCAAGTCATAGTAACTTGGTTTATAGTTTGATAATGCTTCTTGCGGATCGTTGAATGTGTGTACCTTAAATCCATTATATTCTAATGCAAGACTAAAGAGCATCGTAAGATCCGTTTCATCATCTACTACCAAAATCTTCTTTTGTCCCTGTTGCAGCTGACTCATTTTCGATTGTATTTTCCTGTCTACATTGCTAAGGGACTACCGCTACAGGAAGCTAGGGCTGCCTGAACCGTTTTTGAATCTGTGTAAAATCCCATTTGTGCATAACCTAGAATCCGGTCATGACATGATAGTGAGATTCTTGTAGTTTCTTTGTCAGGAATCGAATAGACTGTTACTGCAAAGACTATCGTGATCAGTAACATCACTGAAATGCTGATTGCAAGAATTACCAGAAATGAGGAACTAATCATAAATCTCGATCACCTCCTCCAACTTTTGCGAAATAAATTGTAATTTTAGTCTCATAAAACATAATTCGTAACGGTATCTTATTTAGTGTAGTAGAGTATGCTTACTATTTGTTATCACCAATCGAGCACAATCAGCTCCTATTATGATTAGGAAACATGGACTGTGAGAGAATAAGAATGCTGAGACATAACATCTACATAATCTGATGGTACGAGAGATAATCTCTTGCCCAGATACTTCTCTGGAGGCTGCGATTCAGAAGATGGTTGCTCATCTGTTAGAGACGGTTCTGCTGTCGTTTTTGGCGTGGTTGATGCAGGGTTTTGTGGTGCCTGCTGGGAATTTGTTGTTGATGGCGTGTTTGCAATCACTTAATACTTACTATTAAGTATGTTATCCATGCCATTTTCTTCAGACCAAGAAGAAAAGAACAACAGCACAATACTTATGCAATCAATAGAGAGTTGGAACAAAGGCGACCTGGATTCATACATAAACATGTATGACACTAATGTGATCCTACATGGAGTACCGGGAGTTGAACCTGGCATAGAAAGCTCTAGAAAGCTCTATCAGGGATTTCAGGAAGCTTTTCAAGAAGCTTTTCCAGGTGTGCAAATATCAGTTGACGATTTGATTGCCAAAGCAGATATGCTTACTTGCAGATTTACAGTAAGTGGGACACATAAAGGTGAGTTTATGGGTCTACCTCCGACTGGTAAACCTTTTAAATTTACCGGTATCACAATCCTAAAGTTTCAGGATCGCAAATGCATAGAGAGATGGAATGAAATTGATTTCCTTGGGTTGTTACAGCAACTAGGAGCGACAATGGAAAATGGAAAGACTTCTTAGACAACTGGCCCCTGCACTCGTGAAGAGACTTGCTAAAGTAACAATAGTGGAACCAAAATGACCTAAATAGAAAATATTATGAGTTAACAAACAAGAAGGTCAAGTATGATGAAGAATCTAGCTGATTAGAATGCGGACTCCATGCAGGATAAGGATAAATATGAAGTTGTGATCCAAAACACTTGAAAAGCAATATGGCAATATTGGCTATTTTTACAGGAAATGGTGTGACCAAACAAATGTACGATCAGCTGAGAAAAGAAGTAGACTGGGAACATAAGCATCCAAAAGGCGTAATATTTCACAGCGCAGGCTTTGATGATTCAGGAAATAACCTTCGTGTAGCTGACATCTGGGAGTCTGAACAAGATCTTAATAGCTATGTTAACAGCAGACTAAAACCAGTTATGGAAAGGCTTAACATCCCGATGTCAAAAGGTGAAATATATCCGGTTCATAATGTAAACGCCTACGCAGGCGTTGACATGTATAAAGCTAGGATTACTGAAAAAGGAAATCTAAATCCAAACGAACTTTCTGATAGGTTAAAAGCTCAGTCTGAGAATAAACCTGTTGAGAAAAAGGACGGGAAAATAGGTTAGCAGCCAAAGAAGACCTCTGGTTGTACCCTTTCCAACTCATTGAATCTCGGCCTCCTACTATTCCCGATCTTCTGTTCAATTACTCGGCCGCCATTCTGTCCTCCAACTCCTAACCCTACGATTGCACTTAATCATATTAGTAGACCTTAATGACAACCCCTCTACCAGTGAGAGAGGGCTTTTTAGCGCCGTCTCATCATGATAGAATCAGAACCCAACCATCATTGGGCAGGTGTTATATGTAAACCTGAAGAAGATCAGGATAGTATTTTGCTGCACTTTATCAGAGCCGCAGGACAGTTTAAGTAAACTTTAATAACATTGTTATCTTACTGAAATGACTCACCATAATGGCCAAGTGTGGTGAATTAGCCGCAGGATGCCCAAAGGGGGGTCCCGCGGCCTTCTTTTGCCCTGAAGCTCTACATATATGGTGAATAGATCCTTTGCCGAAATAGAGACCTGGACATTAAATAACAGGTTATACTACAACCGAAGAAAGATAGACTCGGAGAAAGTGCTTTTAGCTCAGTTATTATGTTATCAGACACTTTTCGTACGTACATTATAGCTGCTATACTCACTGAGTGTGTAGGAAGAAATAAGATTTAAGTCCAGCCGCAGGAAGAGGGACACGACGAAGAGCTGAAACTATAGTCCTTCTTCATTAATCAGTGGTAATATTTTGTTTACAATGATATTTTCATGGTCGGCTTCTATGTCAAATGATGCCAAAAGGATAGGATATTCTTTGTTTTCTAAGGTTATAGTTACTCTTTTTAGTTTCTGATATAATGTAAAAGAATAGATGGGTTTGCCAAGTTTTGATTCGTAATCCCTCCTGGTATTCATTCTTAGGACTGATTGCAAAGCATACATTTCTATCTCCTGCGGTGTCAACAATGGTGTTAGACCGCTTCTGTATCTTGATATAATTTGGTTTCCCATCTTATTGGAGATGCCTACGAATCTGATATATCGATCAGATTCAAGTATGCGGTTGCAAAGACCCTGAAGATCTTCAGCCTCCATATCCCAAGTCCACGTATTGGTCTTATTTAGATTTATGACAAGGATATGCAAAACTTGAGATAAATGTATTTCAATAGGAGAACTTTATCCGTATGTATTCAATTATAACAATTCGCTTAGTAATTTTCAACATATACTGAAATACAAACAACTCATCTTTATCATCAACAGAGATTGGTGACTACTACTGCTACTGATATCGCAGGTATTTCTACCACTGGAATTCAACTGGTTTGTTATCATCAATGCAGAACGTGTGGAATAATATATGACTGTGTTGAAACTAGACAAAAATGTAAACTTCCATTCTCTGATTTTAGAACAAAATGCTTC
>JAREAI010000124.1:0-7363 GCA_029240435.1 Nitrososphaeraceae archaeon
TAAGATCAAGGAGCCCACAGCTATAGTTGCAGTGCTAATTTTTGCAATAATTTTTATGGTAGGTTTTGGTATTTGGCATGCCCCACTACTCGACTTTGCGTCGCAAGCACTGCCTGATTTAGCGAATGTTGCTTCTGTTGCTCCTAGGACGTCATGATGGTCAATATTTTTTTTGATCTAATGACTCTCTATTATTGTTCTGCCATAGTTATCAGTTGCAATGCATTTTGATGACATTCCCAATAATTCATTCTCTCTTGATTTCTGTGTGCAACTATTCTGTCTTTTCTAATTGATGATTTTCTTCTTTATATTTTTTGTAGCGTTAAATAAATTTTATTTTAAAGAGATATTTTCTTGATATTCAATTGAGTTTCGTGCATCTATAAATTCAGGGAACTTTTTATCTCTTATGGTAGTAGATATATGATTATAGTATATGCTTTTAATGCTGATTTTTGCAGCTATCAGTCAATATTAGTTATTCTTAGGGGTTGTTCTCCAAGTTCAACGAATAGTTCAATTTCATAATTATTAGGAGGGGGGGGAGCAGTTAGCTTCTAATAAAGCAAAAGACAACGTAACTACCACTTAATATAGTTGTAGTCGCTCAATATCAACTATCTTAATTATGCACCTGTATCGACCAGGTAGTAAATAATTATTATCATATCAGATAATTATTATGTAGGAATTGAACAATAGCAGTTCAGAGTGTCTACTATTTTGTGGTTAGATCTAATCTGCTACAATTCATATAGTAATAGTAGTAAAAATAAAATAATAGTTTCAAAATTGGACTGAAGCTAAATCTGTTAGATGTTCCAAATGCCTCTTTTGTGTACTATCCTTAATTTTAACAAGTTCCTTCTTGGCCTTGGAAGAATAGGATAGGTAAAGTTTTTCCATTCGGTCAACAAATTCCTTTGACTGATCGTTCTTTTTCACTAATAGATTAAAGAGCCTCTCTTCGTTATTCCAGTCTATTAAGTCATCATGAATTTGATAAGCTATTCCGAGGAAATTCCCAAAAGTGGCCATAGCGTGGATTTCATCCTCTTCTCCTCCACCTAATATCGCTCCTATTTTTGCCGAAGCTTCAAAAAGCGAAGCAGTCTTCTGTTCAAGAACTTTAATATAGTCATCCTCTCCGATTTTAAGAGCTTCAGCCAATTTAATTTCCATTATTTCGCCTTCACTCATTTTTATTGCAGCATTAGAAAGCTCACTCGCTACGCGTGAATTATTTAGCTTAGAACCTATACTAAGAATGACTCCTAATACAAAATCAGCAGTCAGAATGCTGCTGTTATATCCATACTTTACATGAAAGGAGGGCTTTCCCCGTCGCAGATTTTCTTCGTCAATAATGTCGTCATGGATAACAGATTCTGTATGCAAAAGTTCTATAGCACAAGCTGCAAAAAATATGTCTTCGTCAATTCTTAACAAGTCTACCTTTGGTGCCATTACGCTTTCAGCGGAAAGCACTAGAATAAGCGGTCTGATACGTTTGCCTCCCTCGCATGCATATCTTAATGGCGCATAAAACTCCGACCACGAATAGAGATCTAATTCGCGTTTGAGTGCATCATCTATTTTTAACAGATAGTGACTGAACTGTTCAAGCAACGGGTTGGCTTCTAGATTTCTTCTATTCAAAGATCACTTCTTGCCTATGACTACCTTGAAATAATTCAACATATTAATGCTTTACCACCACCACACGGATGGAAAATACAATATCCTTTCAACTATTTATGATAGTGCTCCGGCCGGGATTTGAACCCGGGATCTGCGACTCGAAAGGCCACAATGCTTGACCGGATTATGCAGCTGTCTATATATCAGCTACTACACCACCGGAGCACTTCAAGAGGTTTGAATTCATTTCACATAAAATCCTTTCTTGTGGACTTACTATTCTACTGTTTCGTCTAGAAGGATTCTTATAATTATTATATAAGCAGGCTATAAAATGGATGTTTTTATTTTGAAGGACTTTGATAAAAGATGTTATTCTATACACATACACAATCTGATAGAAACAAATATGTCGCACAAAGTTTTTCTATGAGAAAATATATTTTTTATTTGAATGAAAAACTTGCTCATAGAAAGGATCGACTACGAAATTGAAAAGCATAGCCTGCTCAAACATGTATTTTATCAAATGTGGTCTGAAGGAAAACTTACTATTAATCATTTACAAGGTTACTCAAAGGAATACTTCCAATTAGTAAAAGTCGTACCAAAATTTGTAGAAAATATTTTTAATCTTATTACAGATCCTTCATTAAAGAGAGCCATTGGTCAGAATCTAAAGGAAGAGTCTGAACACATTGAACCATGGATAATGTTCTCAACTGCTATGGGCGTCCAGAGAAACGATCTCACTAGTTATAGAGGTGAGAATGAGACAAATATGGCAGTTTCTACATTATCCCAACTAACCGAACGATCACTAGAAGAAGCGGTGGCAGCAATGTATGCGTACGAAAAGGAACTGCCAAAGATTAGCAGATCAAAAATCGATGGTTTAAAGAAATTTTATGGAGTGCAAAGTAATGAGGCTACCAAATATCTAGAAATCCATGAAGAGGTTGATTTAAGACATTCAGAGGTCTGGAAAAATATTTTAAAAACTATTCCTGAAGAGAAACAAGAGCGCGCTCTCAACGCAGCTCTCAGTTCATTGGAAGCCCAGAACAAACTATTAGATTCTGTTCAGAAAAAATATGTAGCATAATAAGTGGTATCTTATGAAATAGATCTCAAAACCTATATAACCTTACCAATTATCGATTTTTTGATAAGGGCCCATAGCTCAGCCTGGTAGAGCGACCGGCTCATAACCGGTCGGCCAGGGGTTCAAACCCCCTTGGGCCCATTATATATATCGGTTCAAATACTTCAGCTTGGTATTATATACGGTAAAATCTCTTGAACGAGGATTATTATCATAATTGCCTACTTAACTAAATACTACTATAAGTAAAAATGTGTTGTTGCCTAATCCAACAAATTCTGCTCTAATCAATGAGTTTTATCAGATATGAAAGCCATTCTCTATAATAACCAAATAGAATGAATCAGTCTACAACAAGTTTCAATATCACTCACTAAATTCGATTGCTTTGAATGTCTACAGTGCTTAAAAAATGTAATGTTAATAAATGCGATTATTGAATCCCTTTACATGCAAGGCTCAAACTCTTAGTGCCATAATACGTTACTTTATATTGGTAACAATATATAATTAACTATAGTATGTGAACCCATTTATGTCTAGGGTTCAAGCAGATATAAACTCTCTAAAAATGATCGTAAGTAAGGATAGTATGCTAACATTGTGTGTAGTAATCTTCCTACTCCCTTGTTATTGTTCTTGCACTGTAGCCTTCTATGCATTGAATGTACAGCTATGACTTCCAGATCTATCTCCTTTTAAATGAATGCTTTTAGGTAAATTTATTGAATCGTGAAAACTAATATTTCTGTATTCTCTCTCTTTTGTTAAAAAATCTTCAATTGTGCCTGAATATCTTGTCACATTATTTTTCAATGAATCCGATTTCATAACCTCACTAACATCTAAAGCATGACCAGTCGTGTAATTAATATCCCATAACTCATGGATATTATTATTATCATTCAAGAGCACATATTCTATTATATCATCACCTGCTGACTCTCTTGCTTCTCCTTCGTGTCGATTTTCTGACTACATTTGTTCAATAAACAATATTCATCTTAATTATAGTTATTGTGTTTAGCTGTTTATCAAGACTACTCTCCTGCTGTCCAACGCAGTGTGAATAGCTATTATTATAATTGCGAATATGTCTGTATTATAATGACAAGTTTTCCTTTCATCTTACCATCACCATGTCTATCTAAGTAGATTCTTCTTCAACACATTAGAAAATGTATCTAAATCCCATGAGTCCTCATAACGTACTCCATTAACAAAGAAAGTTGGTGTACCTTCAACACCACTATCAATTCCATTTTTTAGTGATTTATTTATTAAAGGTGCGTAAATATGTCCTGACATTTCCTTTTTGAATCTGTCAATATCTAATCCTACTTTTTGTGCATGCTCCAATAAATGACTATCATCTAATGCTTTTTGATGTTCAAACAAGTAGTCATGCATTTCCCAAAATTTGTCTTGAGCTACAGCAGCTTCAGCAGCCTCAGCTGCATGCTGTGCATGAGGATGTATATCATTAAGAGGGAAATTACGAAATACAAAGTATATTTTGTCAACCATATGCCTCATTATTTTCTTGACTATAGGATAAGCCATACCAGTGTAGGGGCATTCATAATCGCCGTATTCAACTACAACAATCGGCGCATTAATAGAACCTCGTATATGGTCAGAACCAATATTCACAGGGACAGTCAATTTTTTAGTTTCTTTATCGGTTGTCTTTTTACTTCTCATTTTTACCTCAGTATACTTTTTCCTCATACTATTAAAATTAAATTACTGCCATCTGTTTTTTCTCTTCTTGCTTGAGGTGATGCAAGACCAGAATTCTCAAGTTCATTTCTGATTTTCATAGGATATGGTAAACCATCTAAACTGTCACTTTGTATTATCCTAATTCTCTTTTATTAATATGAAATTGAATATCTCCAAGACGATGAGGTTCTGCTGTAACTCCAAGCCATTTTAGTATCTCCAGCTGTAAATTGTCTAGAATGATATTCATATGTTTATGTCTTTTATTGCTTGAGTCTATTAAACATGGTAGTAACTGCTTAGTGAGCTAGTTCTACTGAACCTACCAAATAAGGTGTAGATTACTATTGGACTTAAATATAATATTCTACTCTTGTATAGTGATGAAACCTTGTACTCATCTTGAACAAGTAAATCTTGATGCAGAAGCAAAGACAAAAGGTTGTGAAGAGTGTGAAAAGATGGGATCTGATTGGGTACATTTACGACTATGTTTATCATGCGGTCATGTTGGCTGTTGTGATTCTTCAATTAATAAGCATGGAACCAAACACTTCAGTGCAACTGGTCATCCTATCATTAAGTCATATGAACCAGGCGAAACCTGGAAATGGTGTTATGTTGATGAGATGTTCATGAAATAATTTAGGTAATGAAAAAATTATGGATATGACTAAGAAGGTTTATTGATTAAGCAGGTGAAGAAATATATCATTGGAATCAAATAGTGGAGGAGAAGGAAATCAATTAAATGAAAAGCCAAAGATCTTGTCTCTTCCTAATGGACCTTACTACCTGATAAACAATATGGAACCTAAAATTGTTGAAAATCTTCAGAACTCAGAAGGTGAACCACTTTCAACTATACGCGGAGTCGCCTTGTGTAGGTGCGGAGCATCAAAGAATAAACCATTTTGTGATGGTACACATGGAACAATTGGGTTTTCTAGTGAAAATAAAACTAATACTGCTGACACTAGCGGTAATCACATAATCAAAGACAAAAGAAAAAGCTATACGGCCAACAAGATAACAATTCACGATAATAGAAAAATATGTTCTCATGCTGCAGAATGTGTAAATAACTTACCATCCGTTTTCCAATTAAATGCAAGACCATGGATTAATCCGGCTGGTGCTGAGATGGAGGAAATAATTAATACAATAAGAAAGTGTCCCTCTGGTGCTCTTAGCTATTCTATTAATGGTGTAGAATATAAAGACCATGATGAGAGAAAGCCAATAGTCACGGTATCAAAAGATGGACCGTACGTTATTACTGGAGGAATAGATCTGATTGGAGATAATATCCAGTTTGCAGAAGGATCATCAAGAGAACACTATACTCTTTGTCGCTGTGGCGCTTCCAACAATAAGCCATTTTGTGATGGTATGCATAAGGTAATCAGTTTTAAAGATGACAAAAAGTAATCGCTAACTCACTTATCTAATAACTAGTGACGTACTTTGTTGGGATCTGTATATTTTCCTGAACCGGGTAGTGTACTTCTCGAAATTGCTACTAATCCACCCAGATTTTTATGATAGACGAAAAAGCTGAGGATCTCGGCACACATCTCTTGCTTTCTCCTTGGCTTGAATCTACACACAAAGACCTAAAGAAATCCTTCCTCCTCCTGTCGCATATCCAAGAAAGAAAGTGAAGATGTAATGGAATCCCTTAAGGTTCAGTAGAATTAAAAAGAAAAATGGACGAGAAAAAACCAACTTTGTCTATACATAAGTTTGTCTCATTAGAATAAAAATAGGAGTAGGAGAAGAAAAAATGCCACAATTCAAATTAATAATTTGTTAATTGATTGTGAATTTATCTGTTGTGTGTCAGGTTGTTATCAGTTTATGCGTTATATTCACTTTCATTTAATCTACTATATAGATGATAAATACTTCCTGTATTGTTACTAAAATAATCACAAATTTGTGGATTAATTGATAGAAGCCTAAATGTAGACTGTTTATCTTCTAATACATTATATACTAATTGGCCCGTTACAATTTAATCTGGTTTTGCAAAAGCCCTCATATTGGTTGCAACACTTATAGTATAACCTAAAATGTCAAAATGAGAAATTATCAAAGCTGTGTTATCGAGAAAGCTATCAATAGATGATTATAGTGCATCTCTTATGCTAACCAAGTTAAATATCTAGCTCGATTGATTAAAGAAGAATGTACATCAAAAATACTAATATTTACAATACGTCATATATTAAATAAAGTTGGTAACGATCAAATATATCATTATCTACGACAACAACAACAGAAAGCTCAAAACGATCATCAACAGCATCATAATCAATTTACTTTACAATATTACTGGCGCACCGTTATCATCATTATCTCCTTCTGATAGTTGTTATATTGTACTTGGAATGACAAGTAGTTTGGATAATCAGAGCTGCATTTCAAGATGGAAATCAAGTAATGCTATCTATACCGTTGATTGAAGCAACATATTATACCTGAAGAATTCTTTCTGTCACAAATAAGTGCGGAGCAAATCAACGCAGAGGAAATACTCGTTTTAATAAGTCGAGAGATTAAAGTATGCAAGTAAAATACTCTGCAACCAAGTACATGAAAATCATAAATACTCAATCTTGTTTTCAGTATTTGATATTTGAATGAGAAGCGAAAAGAGTATTAGTGTTATAGCGGCGATTGCTATATTATTACTTGCAGCAACTCTAGGTAGTTTTTTACTTATTTCTCATGCTCAAGTTGAAGAGGATATAGATCAAGGAGCAGAACAAGAAGTGACAAATGCTACTACTGATACTGAACAGGATATAGTAGAAGAAGCAGCAGAACAAGAAGTGACAAATGCTACTACTGATACTGAACAGGATATAGTAGAAGAAGCAGCAG
>JAREAI010000125.1:0-7318 GCA_029240435.1 Nitrososphaeraceae archaeon
AATCCATTTGACTCCAAGTCATCAAGAATAGGTTTGTGTTTTTTTAGATTCAAGCCACAAAAGCTTACTAATGCTGTCTGGTTTAGTTCACTATATTCCAAAAGTTTTAGGATTATATCTTTGACAATGTATATCCTATCTCGATATGAACTATTGGAACCAGACATTATAGATGATGACTTTAGACTTTTACTTTATAGTCCAATATAATCTCTAATTGCAAGTGATTTTACCCTTTTAAGTATTATATTGAGCACTTGTAATGATATTCATATAAACAATAAATTAATAGTTAAAGCAATGTCTTGCTTAACATAGTTACCTTAATTAACCAAAATTTCTATCGAGAAGGTGTTCAGATAACATCACAATTTTCTATAATATAATAATGCAGAGGGCAAGATTAACTCCACATTATACTACTCATCTATTTTTCCAAATCTTTTTACAGATATGATTGTTGCTTCATTGATTGCAATAGGATTAAACTGTCTTTAGCATGTTAAGAAAAAAGACAACAGACATAGAAAAAATGAACAAGGTTATGAATAGAACCTGAGTTGCAATAAAATATATCTATATTCCACTTAATCCACAGAATTTACACAGTTGTATAATATTTTTATAATTAATAACCTATGCAACGAAATGATGGCTTTATCCTGGTAGTATATATATATATACATATTTTATTTTTGAGTTAACTCAAACCTTAAATTAGACTATAATAAGGTGACTAGTACAATATTTGGCAGAATATCGCAGTAATGATAATGATATATCAGAAGTACCATTGCCTGCAAATCTTCGCCAGCGTCACCTAGTCCGTACCTTGGGTCTTCTAGATGTTGTTATGATTGGTATAGCCGGCATGATTGGTGGGGCTATATTTGTTCTTGTCGGCCCAGCAATAGGTCTTGCAGGAAGTGCTGTTATTATTGCCTTTATTATTAATGGAATAATCACACTTTTCACGGCTATGGGTTATGCGGAATTGGGTTCTGCTATGCCAGAGGCTGGTGGCGGCTATCTTTGGGTTAGAGAAGGACTGCCACGACCTAATGCTTTTATAAGCGGTTGGATGGCTTGGTTTGCTCATATAGTTGCTGGTAGTTTGTATGCTGTAGGATACGGTTCTTTTCAGTTTAGTCTATTAGAGATGTTAGGTATTATTGGAGACCAACCTATACTAGGAATTATTCATTTAGATAAACTGATAGCAGTTGCATCAATAGCTGCTTTTACTTATGTTAATGTCAAAGGAGCATCTCAGACTAGTAAACTTGGGATCATAGTTACTGTCATTCAGCTTGGAACAATTTTTGCATTAATAGGCGCTGGCTTTATGACTATAAGTAATAATCCTGAATGGAATTCCAATATCCTCAGTAACTTTGCTCCTATAGGAATAGGGGGAATTGTTGCTGCTATGGGACTAACATTCATTGCCTTTGAAGGTTATGAAATAATAGTTCAGACCGGCGAGGAAATAAAGAATCCAAAGAAGAATATACCAAGAGCAATCTTCATTTCGTTAACTCTTGTTGTTTTATTGTATTGTCTTGTAGCATTTGTCTCCATCGGTGCAATTTTTCCTCAAAATATTGGTGATATTCCTGCATGGAAATTCATAGGTCAAAATGGTGATTTAGGGATAAGTAAAGCTGCTGAGTTATTTTTACCCTATGGCTTTTTTATCATTCTTGCTGGTGGTATAGTTTCAAGTTTAGCTGCATTGAATGCTACTACTTACTCATCAGCCAGAGTCGCATTTGCTATGGGTAGACATTATAATCTACCATATCAATTAAGCGAAATTCATCATAAATTCAAAACTCCATACGTTGCTACAATAATATCGGGTATATTAATGGCTGTTGTGGCCTATGCATTACCACTAGACCAAATTGCACTTGCCGCTGGTGTCATATTCTTGCTCTTATTTACACAAGTAAACATTTCCGTCATTACTATAAGAAATATGTATGGAGATAAGCTTCATTATGGATTTAAGACTCCATTCTTTCCCTTTGTACCTATCATCGGCGTCATTGTGAAATTAGGACTTGCCATTTATCTTCTAATTACTGAACCCTTCAGTTGGGTTATTAGCGTATTATGGATTGCAATAGGTTTTGCTGTATATAGAATTTATTCTTTCAGAAAAGAAATTGATCATTATGCGCCAATTATCACCAGTGAAGGTGATCTAACAAGAAAAGATTTCAGGATTTTAATTCCTTATACTCCAGAGAATCCTGATAGATTAATAAAATATGCGATTAGGGTTGCAAAGGAAAATGATGGAGAAATTAACATATTAAGAGTTATTACAGTGCCACAACAAACACCACTTTCTGCAGGAATCGCATTTACAGAGTCTGCAGCAAGAGCTTTTGAACCATTAGAAAAAATAATAGATAAAGAAAACATACTAAATCATTACTTTGTAAGGATTTCCCATGATGCAACCGAGGCTATATTATCAACAATTGAGGAGCAGCGCATCGATCTTTTGATTACAGATTATGAAACGTTAAGGAGAAACAAGACATTACAGACGCTTTTAACATGCAATATACTTGCTGTTTTGACAGGTGGAGGCAGTGATCAAGAACTCATGCTTGAGGAATTTATTGCAAAAGAAGAAAAAAGAGAAGAAGCAAATCCTATATCTGAAAGAAATAGGAAGAACATGGTTGTTCTGTACGATGGAGGAGATCATTCAGATATGGTATTGAGGACAGCTAGTTGGCTAGAGCGTTCTGGAAGGTTCAAGGTAATTGTATTATCTATAAAGAAGAAAGAAGAACGAGAACATATAGGCTACAGCAAAATTGATAACGAAGATATAAAGAATAAAAAAGAACTAGAAAAAGAGCAGCATGTGCAGTATTTGGAGCAGATTGGTGTAGAGTTCCACGAAGTTTTTGTATCAGAAAAGACACAAAACAATAGTGAAAACTTTGCAAAGTTGATCTTGTCTTCAGTTAATGCTTCTCAGCCAGATCTAGTAATAATGGGTAAAAGAGTTGGTAAATTTAATGTATTTGATAATCAACATTTTGTCTCCATGTTAGATGGGCTTAACTGCCCAGCTATTATTGCAAGAAGTTTTATCATTCCAGGTGTAAGTCGGATAAAATATGCTCTACTGAGGGCTATTCATAGATAATAAAGATAATTTTATTGTCTTGAGGAAGAATTGATAGATCACAAACTATAAAATCAATCCACTAACAGCTAATTTTGATATTTCAGTAGCAATGTCTAGCGAGACTCCCTTATTGCATGGATAGTTTCTCCTAGTCCTATCATAGCTGCTATATAACTGGAATTGTCATCTATATAGGGGACTTCTCTAGGAGGAAGAGGAAACTTGCTAATTGGATAATATGATAAGAATTCAAGCATAAGGCAACCAATATCTTTTGCAAATTGACTTCTGTATAATCTTTAATACAAAAATGGAGTTTAAACTATTATCATTTTAAAATGTACAGGATTTCAATATGCTACTTTGCATGTAGTAGAGGAGGCATTATTACAAAGTGCAAGATATATAATTTCCAAGTCAACAAGTTGTCGTATCTTGTTGTTTGTTCTAATGCAGTTTTTTGCTGTTGCTATATAGAAGTAGTATTTGATAATGGTAATAATGGTAATAATTAAACTATGATTATCATTGTCATTTAGTCATACAATAAGACTTTACAACTACTCCTAAGAAATAAACAATTTAGACAAACATGAAAGCCTTTGGCACATGGACATTGTCAATCACGCCTAAAGAGTTAGAAAAGAGTGGAATATTTGAAAGACAGAGACAGACCTCTGAATCTGTTCCTTCATTCATAATTTTCCAGATGGATTATAGGGATCTGTTTATGTTATTGAATTAGTATAATACCTAAAATATATATTCATGTCGGTGAAAAAAGTATCTATTAAACTATCCTGGTTATTGATATTATTAATATTAGTCACAATCTTTGCTAGCTTGTCAAATACTACAATTGGAATTGCTGCTGCGAATAAAAATGTAGATGCAGATAATAACTATACTTTATGTCTTTTTTATGCTATTAATTGTGTGAAAGATTCGTCACTGCAGAAAATAGAAGAATCAGAAGAAGCCGATGAACTATCCATAAGTTCAGTCATAGACCAAGTTAACTATACTAAACTTAGAAAATGGGTAGATGTTCTATCATCTTTTCACACTAGACATACCAAATCAGAATATATTGAAGACGCTGCGTATTGGCTCAAAGATGAGCTCCAAGGTATATGCAAAGCTAGGGTTTACTTTCACAATTTTACTCAAACGGACCAAGGAACAGATTATCATTTGAAAAATATCGTTTGTGATAAGAAGGGATTAGAATCAGACAACCTTATCATTATTTCAGCACACTATGATAGTAGAATGCAAGACATTAATAATACCAATGGCCGAGCTCCAGGAGCTGATGATAATGCCAGTGGTGTATCTGCGATCCTTGAACTAGCACGGATCCTTTCTCAAATTGATTTGAAAAATAACATTCAATTTGTGTTATTTTCAGGCGAAGAACAAGGTCAATGGGGATCAAAAAACTATGTAAAATACCTACTTGATAACAACAGAAAGATAGATCTACTAATCAACGCAGATATGATTGGCTATCCTCCCCAAGGATCAAATAAAGTCAACTTACAGTACGATTGGGGGAATAAGGTCACAACAAATGACATATCTTCATATATTGTTGGAATATTCATGAAACAGATTGCCTTAGAATACACAAGACTAAATACTACACTGACTATTATTGATGGTAATAGTGATTACCGTCCTTTTGAAGCTTTTGGTTATATAGTTATAGGAGTACATGACGGAGGAGTAGAACAAAATCCCAATTACCACAGCACATCTGATACACCAGATACACTTGATTTAAAATATTTGTCTTCAATAACAGAGCTGTTATTGGCTACAATTTTAGAATTGGATGAATTAAGTCAGTAGTCAAAATCGCCATTACAACGAGAGTGACTTTATTCGTGCGAAAAGTAAAAATCATTTATAGTCTTAAATTACTTTTTTAATCATGATATCAAAACTTATGAATGATAGCTACTACCCAAACAAACAAAATATCTCAACGCTACCATGAAACAAAACTCTAAATATAAAAAATTAAACAAATGATCATATTTTAAGGATCAGGATAAGTAATAACAATAATGACAGAAATGTCAAATAAAGAAATTAAGAAGTTTCTTATGCAAGGGACCTTAACAGGAAAACTCGCTACAGTAAAAAAGGATGGAAGTTCTCATGTTGTTCCAATTTGGTTTACATTGGACAACGGTAATAGAGGTAGGAAGGGGGATATCATTTTTACTACGGGCAGTACGTCACTCAAAGCAAGAAATATTCAACGTGATAATAGAGTAAGTATTTGTGTTGATGATCAAATGCCGCCATTTTCCTTTGTAACAGTATATGGCATTGCAGAAATTAAGGAGTATAGACAAAATGACCTTTTTAAGTGGGCAACAAAAATAGCAGAACGATATATGGGAAAAAGGAATGCAGAAGCCTACGGTAGAAGAAATAGTACTGAAGGTGAATTGCTTATACGAGTAATGCCCACAAAAATTATTGCAGAAAAAAATATAGCCGGTTGGGATTGATGATTAATCTATAGAGGCAGATTGACGGCTGTGAAGGTATTTTTAATAATTGAACAAGGAAATCTGCTATTTTTAACGGGTAAACTATAAGGCATGTGTCTGATTTGTAGAGAGCCATTACTACAAAGGGATGAATAAGTGAAGTGTGAGATAATAATGTTGTATACTTTGGATTACTTAGCATAATATTACCAATAGGAATAGCCAAAATAAAATATACAAACTTATTAGAATCACAGAAAAATATGATAATAAAAGCTTTGGTTAGAATGATTTCCATCTTTAGCCTAGAAAATATTAATCAGTTATGTAATTATAATACAATCTACAAATACTTCGAACATTTTCATATAAAGTTATGATGTATCATGCATAGGCAATTATATGGCTGGCTTTACATAACTGCGGTAAAACATCAGAGCAGGTTAATCTAGTTATAATATACTATTGCTGTTGTAGGTCCAGCATCCCGTTCGTTATCCGACTAAAAAGGAGAGGAATTTAGGATAAGATAAGATATACTTTTAAAAATTTTTACATTATTATATGTTCTATGTAAGTATATAATCTCAATGTGATTTGGGAAATTGACATAATTGTATGTTTATCTTATAACGGGATTCTATGATGAGACAGGAGAATTTTTATTATAAATCAAGAAAGATAATTCAATGAAATATAATCTGTTAGGTAAGAGTGGGTTGAGAGTTTCTGAACTGTGCCTGGGGGCTATGACATTCGGTGAAGAATGGGGATGGGGAGCATCAAAAGATGAATGTCGCAAAATATTTGATGCTTATATAAATGCTGGCGGAAATTTTATTGATACTGCTAATAAGTATACTGAAGGCACAAGTGAGAAATATATTGGTGAATTTATTTCCTCTGATAGAGAACAATTTGTTTTAGCAACTAAATACACATCAAATATGCGTAGAGGAGATCCTAACGCTGGTGGAAATCATCGTAAGAGTTTAGTTCAATCTTTGGAAGGAAGCCTAAAAAGATTGAATACAGATTATATAGACTTGTACTGGGTTCATGCCTGGGATCCATTGACACCAGTCGAAGAGCTAATGCGTGCATTAGATGATATGGTGAGGAAAGGTAAAATTCTTTATGCTGGAATCTCGGATGCTCCTGCTTGGCTGATCTCTCAAGCAAATACTTTAGCAGATCTAAGAGGTTGGACGCCATTTACAGGTTTACAGGTTGAATATAGTTTACTCGAAAGGACAGCAGAACGTGACCTTCTACCTATGGCTAATGCTTTGGATATTGGAGTAACTGCTTGGTCACCGCTAGCCGGTGGTCTTCTTACAGGAAAATATTACAACAAGAAAAATGAAACTCAGGTGCATTAGAAACAAGAACAAAGTACATCAGAACAAGGAAGACTAATTGTCGTCAGCTCTAGATCTGGTGATCCTGTTAATATTAAATTCAAAGATAAAGATATGCTAATAATAGAAGAGGTCAACAAGATAGCTAATGAAATTGGCTGTACGCCTGCGCAGATTGCATTAAACTGGATTAGGCAACAACAAAAGGGTAGAAATAGAATAATTCCAATTGTTGGCGCAAGAAATGCATATCAAATAAAGCAGAATTTAGAATGTCTAAATTTTCAATTAAC
>JAREAI010000126.1:0-7298 GCA_029240435.1 Nitrososphaeraceae archaeon
CACCACAATACATATATAATAGAATAAAATATTTATACTAGTTAGCGAAACGCGCTAATTTTATGGTGAGAAAATTGGTAAAAGATATATCTATGTTTAGTGACAGGTGTCCACGCTGCGGAAAGGGGCCGATGGTAACGGACAATTCTAGCGGCGAGATGTTTTGCGGAAACTGTGGATTTGTTGTAACGGAAAGAATTGAAGAAACAGGTCCTGAATGGCGCGCATTTTCAAAGGAAGAACATGAGGATAGAAGCCGCGCAGGAATTCCGACTTCTCTCGCTATGCACGACATGGGACTTGCCACTATTATCGGCCCGGTAGATAAAGATGCTTCAGGCAAACCGTTGTCCGCTTCTATGAAAAGTACCATTGAAAGATTAAGAACTTGGGATAGCCGCAGCCAGGTTCACGAGCCAGTAGATCGCAATTTTCGGCAAGCATTTAGTGAATTAGACAGATTAAAAGACAAACTTGCAGTAGGCGATGCAGTAATTGAAAAAGCTGCATATGTTTACAGGAAGGCTCTAGAAAAAGGGCTAGTGAGAGGACGTTCTATTTCTGCTTTAGTTGCTGCTGCCCTGTATGCAGCATGTCGAGACACAGAAACACCACGAACTTTGAAAGATATTGCTAATGCAAGTAACATTAAGAAAAAGGATGTAGCACGTTGTTATAGACTACTAATTAGAGAACTTGATCTTAAAATGCCGGTAGTAGATCCAGTAAAATGTGTTGCAAGAATAGCAAGTAAAGCAGGGCTCTCAGAAAAGACGAAACGTAAAGCGTTAGAGATCTTAAAGAAAGCAGAGGAAGGAAAAATTTCTGCTGGAAAGGATCCAATGGGTCTAGCAGCTGCTGCGTTGTATGTTGCTTGTGTGATGAACGGAGAGAATAAAACACAAAAAGATGTTGCAGAGGCCGCAGGTGTAACAGAAGTAACGATCAGAAATAGATACAAAGGTCTTAAGATGCATCTTAAGCTCTAAAATCATTTAGTAATCTTCTCCTTTCATCCATCAGTTCCTCAAAGAAACTCATTATTTCGTCTATTGGTAGATGATTCACCCTATGTTTTACCACATACTCAAGTGATAGAAGAAGCATAGTAATGTCTGAATCAAGCGATAGGAGACGATCAAGATCCAAATTCTTAACAGTCCCATTAGAAGTCAACGTAAATTCATACCCATTTAACATGACTGGCAAAATAGAAATCAATTTTTCGTGCAACTCTTTATCAATGAATGGCTTCATGGAATTTATTCTTAATTTTATATTATGAATAATTAGATTATTTGCTTCATGCATCTCTACATAGCTGGAATGTCCTGTTCTTATGCCTCTTTGCATTGTTGATACCGCCCTAACAATTCTATTTAGCTTTGGAATCTGCTTCCTCTTTTGTCGTCTGACGGGTTTAGGCATTAAGCGGAAATTAAGATGACCCTCTTAAATGCTTTCGTTCATAAAAAAAGAGGTGAATATTTAGACCACCTATTTGTCTTGTTTTAGTCAATGTTTAAATGAAATTTGAATGATCTGTCAGAATGTATATAGGATTAAAAAATGATTTGAGCCTAAGAATATTCTGGTAGCTATTATAAAGTAATATGTGTGTGTATATTATTTTCATTTCTTTTATGAGCATCAAATTTGTATTGACATAGATATCACATAATAAAATGAGTGAATATGTTAAACAAAGACATATCATTATCAACAGAATTCAAAAGATCAAAATATAGCCTGTTAATGGAAGAAAAGCGAATTAAAAAGATTATAGTACGTAATTATCGAAAGTAGTCCTTTATAGTTCACAATGATTTATTGTACTTCTATAGCCGATTCATTGAATCCCATTTTAACCAAATATCCTTTAACGTCGTCTCTATGATCTCCCTGCAACATAATGAAACCATCCTTTGCAGTTCCTCCACATGCAAATCGACTCTTTAATTCTTTAACAATACGTTGCATATCGCTTAATTTTGGGTCGATGCCCTCTATCATAGTGGTTGTCTTGGAAAAACGTCTTGTTTCAAGGCGGACGACAACTCTAGTATCTTCCTTCTCGAGTTCTCCACAGGCGCAAAGATCATCTGGGAGACCACATTTTTTGCATATAACCGCCATCTTATGGTATAATGCTATTTGTCAGATCCTATTATTAAGCCTTCCCGATTAAGACAAAAAATATTATAGAATTAGGGTTCTAAATATACTAAATGTCCACAGATGATAAGAGATCATATGAACCATCAGCAATAAAGAATGCAGCAGAATTACTTACAAGAGGCGCATCGCTAATAAATGAAGCCTGCCCAAAATGTCGAGGTGTTCAAGTCAAATTCAAGGAGGTAATTACATGTATTAACTGCGGGCATGAACAGAAAAGGTCTAAAGATGTATCATCAAATCATTCAAAACAGCGATCAATGTTAGAAAGCAAAGGAGATTCTAAGAGTAGCCCACTAGAATTTATAGAAGATAGAGTTACCGATAAGATTGTAAAACTGATAAATATGCTTGATGTCGAAGATCTTAGCGAAGAGAAAAAAAAGGCTGATCTTCTTGAATTATATCTTAGGATTATTGAAAAAACCAGACAGTTGAGAAACAAGTTCGATGTTGGGATATCAGATGCGAATAGATCCTAGAAAATTAAGATAGGAAATCCAATAAATAGCGCTAAGATCCTATAAGACAGTAACTATTTACCTTATTTTTTATACTCTCTACACGGAGACCAAATTTCATAAAATATGGCAAGCACATCATCATCATTAATTGGACTTAATATTTAGGTCGATGTTTAATATAGAAGTGTCAAAAAAGGTGAATATAGGTAAATGTTGTTAAGACCTTTATGACAGGATGCTAAGGAAATTTATGTTTACGTTTGTGTGTAACAAACAACTAACAGATGTAAAATTAATATTATTAGAAATCTAAATATATTGTCTGAGATTTCATCTAATAAGAATTCTTCTGTCATTGTGTTTTAGTTCTTATCAATAAGCTGAACAGAAAGTAGTATATACCAGATATTTCAATAGCGGAATAAAAAAGATGATTGGAGCAAACATAAAACGTAATCTATTTAAGACCTGATTACAACCTTTTGATTTGTTATGACTAAGAAGAAGAACGCCCCTTTGCCTGCTTCTAGTGCAGGATTATTGAGGTTCTTTGAAGATGAAACCAAAGGAGTAAAAATAAAGCCTGAAATCGTATTAGGCATCACTGGAGCCATAATAGGAATATCTATTTTAATTAGGATTGTCTTTCCAATCTAATAACGACTATAATATTGGATCCTCACTCTGATAGTGTATCAAATATTCATAGAAGATGGTCTCTTACAAGGTTAAACCCGTCATCATATAGATTCTCCTTTCTGGTATCTATTCTAAGCACTACTATTATTATCGTCATATGTCATTTCTATCTTCTTAAAACGGATTGGTTCATTTTTCTTTCTCATCTACTGTTAGGATTGACGACAACTACAGGAGCAAATTTTCTTGATTTTTTTTTATTACGGGGAACTCCAAACAACAAGATCACAAAGATATATCATGTCTCTGCGTTTGCAAATCTTCTCTGGGTTTTAACAATACTGCTTGGAATTGCTTCGGATATATTGTTATCAAAGAATGAGATTACCACAAACTATATTGTTGAAGGAATGTTCTTAGCAATTGGGTTACGTATAGGAATTTTTACTTCTGTTTTTGGTGCGACTATCAGTAAGGCAATAACGGTATCCTTTATTTCACCACTGCTTTTCTTATTTGCTTTTTTGCCTTTTACTTTTTACTTTGAGGCTTTAACAACACCGATCGCTCTTGGTTTTGGATCTTCTCTCTTCTTACTTGGAATTATATGGACTATATCTGCTGATAGAGCTGGTAGACCTAGAATTGAGAGCACTTTCAGAGTTTTGCAAGCATTTCTTGCTGCATGGACTGAAAACAAAGCAGAAAATATGGAGAAGATCACAGAGTCAAGAGCTCACATTGAAACTGTAATGACATATATTCTAAAATTCAAAACTATGAATTCCAATGAGATATTTATGATTCTACCTGATCTACACCCAGGACCATTTCATCCTATAGGCGGAAGTAACCTACCTTACCTTCTGTATATGTTATTTTCTAAAAATGCCATGGTTATGCACAGTATTTCGGACCATTCTCTGAATATTCCTTCAAAAAAAGAAGTTAACAAATACGTTAAATCCTTATCTGACTCAAGACAGTCAGAAGTAGGCACTGTATGCACTAATCCAATTCAGATCAAAATGGGGAAATGTACAGTGACAGGAATTGCATTTGGTCATAGTGTTATTATATTCCTCTCAATGGCTCCAATAGGAATGGATGATGTGCCTGAACATATTCGCACTGCTTTAGAACATTACTCAGCAGATATTGGATTTCACAATATACTCATTGTAGACACTCATAATGCAATGGGTGAATTCTTAAATAGACAGGATAGCAATATTATGATATCTGCTGCTAAACATTGTTTAAATGAACTAAGACACGCAACACAACACAAATTTAAAATCGGTTTTTCTAGCTCAGCAGAGCTTTCATATAATATCGAATCTATGCAGGATTTAGGACAATCTGGTCTTTCATCGCTACTGCTGCTTGTTGAAGAAAAAGCGTATTTTATAGGTTGGGCAGATTCTAACAATATGGATAAGGGTCTTCGAGATTATATTATTTCTCGCCTAAATAATAATAGGATAAATATGCTCGAAATATGTACATCCGATACCCATTCGACTTCTGGAAAGAGGAATAGACAAGGATACTATACTTTTGGCAATATCAGTAAACCAGATCAAGTTGCTAATATTTACCTTCAATTATCAAGAAAGTCTATTGAAAAAGCGAGTCCATCAACATACGAATTACTTTCGAGCAGATCTGCAATCAAAGTTATGGGCAAAAATCAATTTAAGGATTATTCTATTGCCCTAGAGAAATCTATGAATCTTACCAAAATTTTTCTTGTCATCACTCTTATGGTATTTATAGGAATGTTAATTTTCAGCTAGTCAATATGGCACTTTTTTTATGATATTAGGAGTTTGAATGAATGGATGGGGAGAGATTTGGACTCTCGACCACCTGTGTGTGAGACAGGTATCCTGACCAGGCTAGACTACCCATCCATTTTGGTATTACATCTTTCTATTGAGAGAATAAGAAGTTATACTTTCTAAATTGTAAAGGAGTTTTATTAATATCTTAACAAAAGACCATCGTGTGCCGCTAGGATGGTCATTCTTTATGATACCGAATTGTTATTTGAGAAAAAGACTGACTGACCTTATGACAACTATTAAATTACGTCAATATACGAAAAAGAAAGTACAATTGTTTTAGAAGGTAGAGATGCATCAAAAGATTAATGGAACTATTAACATATATTTTTTGTGAAGACAGATTCGTAGAAAAGAAATCCTAACTTCCGCATCTATGTTTGCCATTCGTATTAACAAGTCTAAGTATTCCGTTGATACATAAAATCATACACATAAAATTTATACGAAATGTTCTGTTTTATGTTTTTATCGTAATTCCTCGTCTTTAGTGACAAATGAAAGATAAATTATATTGATGTTTCTAATTATAGGAACAGTGAGACATAAAAGGATAGAAAAATCCATGGGAAAGAAATAGGAATAAAGAAGAAGATTCAAGGGGTATAAAGAGAGAGAGCGAGAGAGCAAAGCAGCAAGTATTTGTTCTGTTAAAATTACAAAAACGACGACAATCAGCGAGGCATTTAGTGCATGACGAGATCTCTATAGACACACGCGCTTTTGTTGATTTGAATAGTAAACTTCATAAAAGAATATAGATTATTGGATACAATCTATGGTTCAACCTACAAGGAGAAGAAGTAAAATTATTCCTCCCTTCGAATGTATGGAATGAAGAGACGGTAATTTCCTTTCAGAGTGTGAGCTCCGTCTTATATTGTGATAAGGCATCTGTTTTATCCTTACAGCAGATAAAAAATATCTTACATAGATAGAAGTTTCGGGGACGATATATATATATGGTAAAATTATTGTCCAGATATATGAATTATCGGATTAAAGATATTTCTTTGTCTTCAGAGGGCAAAAAGAAAATCGAATGGGCAGAAGCACATATGCCCGTGCTTGTTTCAATGGGAGATAAATATGAGAAAACTAAACCGCTCAAAGGTATTAAAATTGCTGGGTGTTTGCATGTGACAAAGGAAACGGGCGTATTGATGCGAACCCTCAAGAGAGCCGGCGCAGAGCTCTCATGGTGTGGATGTAATCCATTAAGTACCCAAGATGATGTTGCAGCTTCGCTAGCTACTGATGAAGGCATTTCAGTATTTGCAAGACGAGGAGTATCTACAAAAGAATACTATGACGATATACATTCAGCCATGGATATCAATCCGCATATAACAATTGACGATGGTGCAGACTTGACTATTGAAATGCATAAAGAAAATAATGGATCTCAATCAAGAGTGTATGGAGGTACCGAGGAAACGACTACTGGAGTTATTAGACTACGCGCATTGCAGAAGTCAGGAAAACTTATCTATCCGATTATCGCGGTCAATGATGCCGAAACTAAACATGACTTTGATAATGTTTATGGTACTGGCCAATCAGCTTTAGATGGCATTATCCGTGCTACAAACATACTTATTTCAGGAAAGAATGTTGTCGTGGCTGGTTACGGACATGTTGGAAAAGGAATTGCAAGGAACGCATCTGGAATGGGAGCAAATGTCATTGTAACCGAAGTAGATCCAATTGCAGCCTTAAAAGCGAAGTTAGATGGCTTCTCTGTTGCACCAATGCGATCTGCATCTGATAAAGGTGATGTCTTCATTACAACTACTGGTTGTAAAGATGTCATTGTTGAAGAACATATAAGTAAAATGAAGGATGGGGCTATACTCGCGAATGCTGGTCACTTCAATGTTGAAATATCTATTACCGCACTAGAAAGTCAATGTGTAAATAAGAGGCAAATGAATGAAAACACAACTCAGTATACTTTAAAGAGCGGTAACAGAGTTTATTTAATCGGCGAAGGCCGCTTAGTAAATTTAGCGGCTGCAGAAGGCCATCCATCCGAGGTTATGGATATGAGTTTTGCCAACCAATTCTTATCAGTACTAAGACTAGCTGAGTCTAAAGGAACTATGAAACCAATGGTATATAATATAGATAAAAGTCAGGATCAAGAAATTGCTCTTGCAAAGCTAGAATC
>JAREAI010000008.1:0-25354 GCA_029240435.1 Nitrososphaeraceae archaeon
TTCATATCATTGACCTATTTTGCACAATGAATTTTTTTGATAAAAGAATGTTAGACAAGGTATGACGACAATATAGTAGAAATAATTATGACAATAGGTCCAGACAGAACTCTTGTATTTCTTAAGTCGATTCCCGGATCGACCTTGGTCATTGCTAGATGAATAACTCGCAGAAATATTGTAAGTGATTTCATAAGTAGACTTATGGGATATGACACCACATATTGAGGAAGCGATGATGATACCATACATAAGGAGAACGTATGAGTTATATGACAATACTGAGAATTATTACAAGGTTGTATCGGGCAAACGACCACTGTGTATTGGAGGAGAAAATAATATATTTCCTAGAAAATTGGACGACGACTTTTTGTCAAGAGAAATGCCGGATGACATGATCTATTACAATAAGAGTAAGAGCATCCTGGTACAAGAAAAAAGAGAAAATTATTTTGACTATAGTGATGTTGATGTAGCAATTGACTTTAATTTAAAAGGATATATCTCTGATGTAAGTACTATGAAGACTACGAAACAAGCGATAATTGCGATGTGTTATAAATTAAATTAAGAATGAGAAATAAAAATAGTGTGCAGATGCAACAAAAATAGTGTTGTGATTTAAATGACTACTAAAGATAATCAGACAAACAATAGAAATAATGACAAGAGAGAAACATACACATTAAGGGTAGAAAACCTGTCTAAGATTTTTTATTCACCAGCAGGCGGCATTGTTGTACTTAATGGTATTAGCTTTGGAATAAAGAAAGGTGAATTTGTGTCTATTGTCGGACCTTCTGGCAGCGGAAAATCAACTTTATTAAACATTATAGGAGCTTTAGACAGGCCTACCGTAGGAAAAGTCTTCATAAACGATATAGATATTTTTTTGCTCAATGATTACGAAATTGCTCTTTTGAGGAACAATTTGATAGGTTTTATATTTCAATCCTATAATTTGATTAATAGAACAACTGTTCTAAAGAACGTTGAAATCCCAGGAATATTGGCTGGAATGAAAAAGAATGAAAGAATTGACCGTGCATTAAGGTTATTAGATATTCTTGGAATTAAAGATAAGGCTAAATCATCACCTTCAAACCTAAGTGGTGGACAACAACAGAGAGTCGCAATAGCAAGAGCTATTATGAACAATCCTGCAGTGATTCTTGCAGACGAACCAACTGGCAACCTCGATACGAAGACAGGACAGGACGTTTTTAATTTGCTAAAGATGCTTTCAGACAAGTTTAGAAGGACAATAATAATGGTAACTCATAATCCGGATCTCTCCAAAGCAACAGATAGGGTTATCCATCTAAAAGATGGAATAATAGAAAAAGAGGCTATTAACTAGAATATGACCAATATATCATTTACTCACAAAAGAGAGAAAAAGCAGAAGAATGCAATATCTTGTCGAATCAAAAAATGGTCAAGAGTATTTTTATTTTCTCTTATCAGTATAACGTTACTTCTGTCATCTAATTGGACTTTAACAAAGTCAAATGCTCAGACTGACTTGGATCCTGCTTTCCAAGATTCCTACTGGACCGATGATAATATGATTTCTACGTCTAATACCAGCACTAATGATGCCGTCAAGAAGGAAGTGGGTCCTGGAGAAGGTACAGCTACACTTGCCGTCGTCCTTGTTAACAAGGCGCGCTCTGATATTACCGCTGTGAAAGGATATCTAAGTCTTCCAGCTGGGTTCAAAGCAATTGGAGTAATACCACCGGGCATGGGGAAGAATATATCAGACTTATCAGAATACACAGTAGACAGTTATGATTCAATTATCAAATCAGGAGAAACATTTACTCTTTATTTTGAGATGAGTGTATTAAAAAATGCAAACGTTGGACCGTACATTGCATCACTTGATTTGGTATACTCAAAGGTCCTTGAAACTGGACAAATTACAGTAAAAAATATTGCAATACCTTTCCGTGTTACAGGAAAAGTTGTTTTGGATGTAGTATCAGAAAAATATCATTTAGTCCCAGGTTCTTCTAATAGGGTAAATATAACTATTAAGAATAAGGGTACTGCTAACGCTAGTGGCGTCATTGTCTCGGTCAATGAAGCTCCTAGTACAAGTAATTCTCTTTCGAGTAGCAATTCATCATTTACTGCTAATGGTGAGGGAACAGAATCTATTCCATTGGTAAACATAGGAAATAATACGTATGATATCGGTATTATTCCTGCTAATGGAACAGCTGAAATAAATCCATTAGTTTATCCAAGTAATTCTGCTGGTGAGACAGTGCAGAATCTTGATCTACAAATATCATATGGAGATGCCTATGGTAACAGAAAGAATTCTGATCAATCAGTTGGACTTGTCATATCTCCTAAACCTCCACAATCTATTTTGAATATTGATGTAGGTGTCTCTTCTAATAACCAAAATTCTTCCATTGTTCTAATAGCAGGCAAGATCCAAGAATTGGAGTTTACCATTGCCAACGAGGGCAAAATACCTGTAACTGACCTAGTGATCACTCTTACGTCTCGAGCAGATACAGTTAAAATACTTGGAAATTCAAAATGGACTTTTGAGAACTTGGTACCACAATCCAAACTAAATCTATCTACCAATGTCTTTGCATCAGAAGATGTTATTGGAAAGCCAATAGAATTTCCAGTGAAAATACAATATGTATCAGATGAACAATCAACTACAGAGACCATTAACCTAGGATCTTATGTAGATGGCGAAATTAGAGTAAGAGTATACGATCTTGGTATAAACATTATAGGTGATAAGCCAAACCTTATTGGAAATCTTTTAAATGAAGGAAATACAGTTGCACTTTTTACAACCGTGGAAATGCTTAAACCTCCATTATCAGAACAAAGAAGTCTTGTAGGAAGCATTGCATCACAACAGTATCTTGGTGATCTTACAGAAAATTCTCCTTTACCATTTAGTATTCCGCTTACTATTGATAACAATACTAAAGCTGGAACATATCCTGTCTTTCTTAAAGTTTCATACAGAGACAATCTCAGAATACCTCATGAATTAACAATAAATGGATCAGTCGATTATGAGCCTATAGAACAAACCACTGACCAAGGACAAAGCATCTTTGGAATCGGTAGTACTAGTAATGGTGATAGAAACACTCCCGCTATAATTCCTATATTAGTTATACTAGTAATAAGTATTGTAATAGCGACTATAGTTGTTCTCAGAAAAAGAAGATCAAAATCAAAACTCTCGAGGATTTTAGGTATAGATAATAAGATGATCGAGAAAGAAGAAGAAGAAAAAGAAAAAGAACGAGAAGAGGACATTGGTTCTCTTTCAGACGGACCGACTGACAAAAAAAGTGACAGCATAATTGATGAGAGGAAGAAAGGATAGAGAAATAAGATGGACATAAAAGAAGTTTTCATATTATCATTTGATGCTCTTAAGGAAAGAAAAGTTAGATCCATACTCACTATTTTGATGGTGATGGCAGGAAGCAGTCTTTTGGTAGCAGTTAATGGATTCGGTGCAGGATTCACAGAATTTTTTAATAATCAATTCAATAATCTCGCACCCAACATACTGTTCGTAAGCAGTGTGGTGCAAGCCGAGGATGGTCCCCCTGTAGGAGGAACGGGCGCACCACAAGCAGCAAAAATTACGTTAAACGCAGCTGTCATAAACAGATTAAATTCACTTCCATTTATAGATGAAGTTATTTCTTCCTATCAAGCAGATATCACGCTAGAGTCTCAGGGTGAGTCTAAAAACAATGCAGTTTTGTCTATAGATCCTCAAAAACTATTTGTAATTGCTCCGACATTAGAACTTGTAGAGGGTTCAACATTAAGACAAAATGACCCTTCTGCCATGATTATAGCTGAGAATGTGGCCAATCCACCAGGAGAAACAACACCCTTTATTAGTTTAGGTCAAAGCGTCAGAGCAAAGTATTCTTTTGTCGATGATATAACAGGTCAATCTCAGGAAGAATCAAAGAATTTTGTTGTAACAGGAATTATGGAATCCACTGGAAATCCAACTATAGACGACTCGGTTGTCATTAATACAGCCGCAGGTAATGCCTTCCTTCAAAAATCAGGTAAGTTTGATTCTTTATTTGTAGTTGCTCAGTCAAGTGAATTTGTGGATGTAGTAGAACAAGAAATTAGAAGTCTTTATGGTAATGATATAGGAATTACCACTGTCAAAGCGATCTTGAAGACAGTTCAGGAATTTACTGCAGGGATTAACGCATTTCTTTTAAGTATTGCTGTCATCTCATTAATTGTAGGAGCAGTTGGAATTATAACAACACTATATACATCAGTTATCGAGAGAATTCGTGAAATTGGAACCCTCAAGGCTCTTGGTGCCCAGAAAAGTAATATTCTAGCTCTTTTTCTAGTTGAAGCTTTGATAATTGGTATTATGGGAGCAACATTGGGTTTGCTAGCTGGTATTGGCGGAGGGTATCTATTAACCAGAGCGGGCCCTGGAGAGGGTCCACCACTCGATCCTGTTTATCTTCCAACGGATATGATAAATGTGTGGATGATTTCCGTTGGACTTAGTATCATAGCAGGACTTCTTCCTGCCTGGAAAGCATCGAGAGTTACACCTATTGAAGCTCTCCGACCAAAGTAGATATCTATAGCCCATCAGCCGGCTCTTCCTAATCTTCATCAGCATCCCTTAAATTTTAAGCAAGTTATTCTTATAAATATAGCTAAATACATGCAGAGGCTTTTGCCTTTAAGCCAAAATTTCAACACAGACTTATCCGTCATTGACTTTTTTGGAAAAATTATTGAGTGTTGCATCATACTATAGAAGTAGATCAATGTAGTAGTAGTAGTTTTAAGTAATGATAATTATATAAGCCAAAGATTTAATCAGGTCAACAATGTTATTTAGAGACACACATTATATACAAATGACGATCAATAATTATAACAGTATTATAGACATATAGGCTTGTATGAGAGCCGCTCGTATCGTAAAAACAAAAGAGCCACTACGTGTTGAAGATCTTAGGACACCAAAGCCAAAACATGAACAAGTTCTAGTGAGAGTAGAATCAGCAGGCGTTTGCCATAGCGATCTGCATCTGTGGGAAGGTGGTTATGCAGGACCACAGGGGGTTTTTATGAAGGTTGAAGACCGTGGTGTAAAGTTTCCTTTAACTCCAGGCCACGAAGTTGCTGGTCGAATTGAAGAAATAGGCGAATCTGTTACAGGCTTTCAGACAGGCGAGCGAGTTTTAGTTTATCCTTGGATAGGAGAAGGATTATGTCCCGCATGTCGGGTGGGAGAGGAAAATTTGTGTGATTTACCGCGAACGTTGGGAATATATCAAGATGGCGGATATTCCGAGCTTATACTCGTTCCAAGTCATAGATACCTTGTAAAGATCCAAAACTTGGATATTAGTGCGTCTGCGTCGCTTGCTTGTTCGGGTCTTACTGCATATACTGCAGTTAAAAAGGCAAATGCACAGGCAAGTGAAACAGTAGTATTGGTAGGAGCCGGAGGCCTGGGTCTGATGGCAGTTCAACTTGCGAAAGCTATAACCAATGCTCAGGTGGTGATAGTTGATGTTGATGATAAAAAACTCTCAGAAGCAAAGAGACTAGGAGCCGATCAAACAATAAATTCGCTTTCAACTGATGCAGTAAAAGGGATAAAGGATATAACAGGTGGAATTGGAAGTGAAATTGTTATAGATTTTGTTAATAATGCTAAAACGGCCCAAACTACAATTAATATGATAAGGAAACGAGGACGACTCATCATGGTAGGTCTCTTCGGTGGGGCCTTGGAGCTAAATTTGCCATTGATTCCATTGAGAGCATTCACTTTGACAGGTGCATATACTGGTAAATTTGCCGACCTGATAGACCTGGTTGCTCTGGCAAAATCCGGAAAAATTCAATCAGTGGTATCTAGGAAATATAAATTAGGTGAAGTAAACCAAGCACTTGATGAACTCAAAGCTGGCAAAATTATAGGCAGAGCTGTTTTAAATCCATAAGAGACATACTCTTTCAAACAAAGATAATAAATTAAAAGATTTCATATAGACATGGCAGTTTCAAAACAAAAGGATCCACAACTTCTCAAGGAAGAGTTTGATTGGTCTGTCAGCTGCCTCTCTTATTATCTGCCCTTTAGCAAAACGTGATTTCTACAATGCAAGATTAGCAATAGCAGTTAGCAGGGAATTATAAAATATCTTTTATCTTCCTGATTAATCCGTTTCTTATGTTGAGAATGGGAAGAGAAAAGTACGAGATATTTGAGGAAGCATTAATCTATATAGATTAAATTATATCAACAACATATCTTATTTTACATATTATATATATTATCGTAAGGTATTTCGGATTATATTTGCTTAATACTCATTTTATTTGAAAAGTGCGTCTATGATTATTATTGTTGGATTGTTATTCTAGGGTTTCAGTCTCATGTATACTGTCTATAATTAGCCCTAGCAATGCTATCTTGGCAGGCTACTACTACTACTAATATTGTTTTAAGTTTAAAACCCTTTTGGAATGCTTTCAACCTAAAATAGCATCTCGTTACATATAGAAACTAAGTATACAAACATACATACTCTATTATAACAATAAGAATGACTTAATAAAAAAAATTTATTAAATTGCTACTTTAGATTAGCAATATAATTACTGTCCGCTTTGGTTAGTTATTGTCATGTTGCCCTCACTTAATTCTGTAACACCAGACACTCCCATTGAAGCTTCAGGTGATGTTGTAGCATTAGTAGTGTTAACTGCGCTTGCCATTAACTCGGGTCCAGTGGCATTACCACCAGTCATATTTTGAGCTGCTACATCAGATGCTAATACACCACTACCAACTACAAATAAAGACGATATGACAAGTAAGGCATACACGGAAGTTGTAGATGACGACGTTGTGTTGTTTGCTTGATTCTGCTTATTCATTCCTTAGAAGTTGGCCTTACATGAAATATATAAATTTCTATCGTCTATTCTCGATTTATCTTACGTTTTTTTGTCTTATATAATAGCAGGGCGAACCTATATTTTATAGACTCGCGTCAAACCTAAAGCACAAAATTAGTACAACTACTGCTATTATATATATAATGAAAGTTATGATACGAAAGGATCTGATGATATAAAGGGTCACAATTAGCAAATGGAATCCAGACAGACAGAGCAGTTATGTTATATTTTAATAATAATAATAATACCCTTTCATACCAAAGGGCTTATGTTGATAGATAATTTAGTATTATTATATGATTAAATTGTGTCTTCTCTCACGATTAGGTGTAATAGCAAAAGACAAGATATTGAATATTGAATTAATAGCCATGAAATGAACTTCTTATAAGTATTAAAGACTTTAATAGAGCGTGAGCAGTGACGACGAGAATACCATAAGGTCCGAGAAAAAAACCATAAAGGAACCAATTTCAGATACCACTGCTGAATCTTCTCCCTCCAATTTTAGAGAAGAGAAAGTGGTGGTAGCCCCTCCTACAAATACTGAAATAAAAAGGTATGAGGTAAAACCTTCTCCTGAAGAGGAATCCTTGTCCGCCAGGGCAAGAGACGTAGGGCAATCTTTGAGAGACCTAGTTACATATATGGGACAAAAAGCAAAGGCTATAACAGAGCAAAAAACGACTGATTTAAAGGCTCAAGCCGCTCAAACGACTGACCTCGATATTAAAAAAGATGCACGTGATATTCAGAATTTGGGTTCCAATATTGACAATATAATCAATGTTTTTGCAGAGATAATGACTGATATTCGAAAAGAACGCTATGGCGAACAGCAGAGACTGTTAGTAGGTTATAAGAAGCTTTTAGAAGAGCAGATCAATGTCATTGACGCGAGGCTGAAGATGGCTAAGAGACTCAGGCTGACATCTGCGTAGGAAAACTCATTAATAAAAAAAGGAAAGCAAGGCAGGATTATTCTACAAGTAACCTGCTTGTTATGTCTTTTACTACTACAGACTTTACATTAACGAACTCCTTAATGCCTATTTCAGACAGTTCTCGTCCGATACCAGAATGTTTTATTCCACCAAAAGGAAGGCGCGGATCAGATCGTACCATCTCATTTACTGAAACTATTCCACTCTGAACTTGTCTTGCAAGACGAATACCTCTTTCAATATTATTGGTCCAGATGCTCGCTCCCAAGCCAAATTCTGAATTGTTTGCTTCCCTGATAGCCTCCTCTTCGTTGTTCACGACAATTATAGGAGCTGCAGGACCAAATACTTCCTCTTTTATGATCTTCATTCCATGATCTACCTGGGAGACTATAGTCGGTTCGTAAAAAAAGCCATCCCTTTTAATTGAATTTCCTCCGGTTAGAATGCTTGCACCTTTAGTTTTAGCATCGTCTACCTGCTTTGCAAGTGCCTCTCTTTGGCTTTCACGAACCAGAGGTCCTACGGTTGTCTTTGAATCCATTGGTTCGCCTACAACTTCTGACTCTGTTTCTTCAACAAAAAGCTTAGTAAACTTGTCTACTATATCTTTTACAACAATAAACCTTTTTGCCGCAATGCAGCTTTGACCATTGTTCAGAAGTCTAGATTGAGCTGCCATATGTGCGGTCTGACTTAGATCTGCATCTTCAAGAACTATAAAAGGATCACTTCCACCAAGTTCCAAAACGAACTTTTTTAAATCCTTTGTTGCAAGTTCCGCTACTCTTCTTCCAGTATCAACACTGCCAGTAACTGATACAGCATCTATACCTGACTCTACAAGAGCCTCTCCTGCTCTGTAATCTCCAATTATGGACTGAAAAACATTTTCAGGAAAACTTGCGTCTTTAAATGCTTGTTCAATTTGCAGAGATGTTCCCATGCATACACTTGAATGTTTTAGTATTCCAACATTTCCTGCTGTTAATGCGGGAACTGCAAATCTCATTACCTGCCAAAAAGGAAAGTTCCATGGCATAATGCATGCAATTACTCCGAGTGGTTCAAATGAGACGAAACTTTTACGAAATTCTGTAGGAATTAGTTCATCTCTTAAAAAAGATTCCGCATGTTCTGAATAATAATCACAAACCCATGCACATTTATCTATCTCAGCGAGTGATTGTCTTATTGGTTTACCCATTTCCTCCGTGATTAATCTTGCATAATCCTCTTTGTTTTTTTTCATAACTCTTCCAAGGCGTCGCATATATGCACATCGTTCTGAGATATCGATCTTTTTCCAATTTTCAAAAGCGATTCTCGCATTTTTCGTTTTTTGATTGACTTCTTCGGTACTCATACTATTATAAGTTGCAATTGCTTTTCCAGTAGATGGATTAATTGTTTCAATTGTATTTGACATATCCTACTATCGGATATTCATATATAATAACCAATTAGATCAGAGAAATGGATTGTATCCCGCGGGCAGGATCTGCTCCAACATAGTTGTTAACTAAGTTTGTTTGAGCCTGCGACTCTTCGGTTACTGCAAGTTGTGCGCCTAATAGGCTGATTCTCGTGGTCAGCTAATGAGAGAGTAAGCCGACATCTACAGCCGAAAGCTCTACCAGGCTGAGCTACCGCGGGACAGTTCGATTGTTGTAGGAATTATATATAATCGTGACTGGCGATTAATCTAAATATCTTGCTATATCCATGGCAAAGTATGATACTATCCTGTCTGCACCTGCCCTTTTTATCGAGACAATAGAATTAACTTTAGCTTCTTCTTCTTCTATCCATCCTCGTCTCCCTGCAGCCTTTACCATAGCATATTCACCAGAAACATTCTGAACGGCAAGAGGAAATTTAAAAATTTTTTTTATCATGTAGATGACATCCAGGTAGGCCATTGATGGTTTTATCATAACCATGTCTGCTCCTTCCCTAATGTCACATTCAATTTCTCTCATTGTCTCTTTTGGATTTGTATATGCTATCTGGTAAGATGATTTATTCAGTTTATTATAATTGCATTTATTTGAAAAAGTAGCCGATCTGAAAGGTGTGTAAAGTGACGAGTGATACTTCGCAGAATAAGATAAAATTTTAGTATTTTTAAAACCATGCTTATCAAGTGATCTTCTTATTGAAAGTACTTGACCATCCATCATTGAAGAAGGTGCGACTATATCAGCACCTGCCTCTGCATGACTTGTAGCGATGTCGGAGAGAATGTGTAACGTAGAATCGTTGTCTATTTTGCCATTATCCTTGAAAACTCCGCAATGACCAGAGAAATTATATTGGCATATACATACGTCAGTTGTCACATTGACCGATTTTCCGAAATTACCCTTAATCAATAACAATGCACGCTGTACTATTCCATTTTTTTTTGAAGCATAGCTAGCACCACGGTCCCGTTGCTTAGGAATGCCAAAGATAATTATCGATGAAATTCCAGCATCTAACACCTTCTGAACTTGGCTGATAGTTTCTGACAACGGAGTTATTGTCATTTCAGGCATCGCATCGATACAATGAATTTCCATTCCGGGTTCTTGAACAAAAATTGGAAAAACCATGTGTTTTTTATCTAACCCTACTTCTTTGCAAATTCTACTATACATATTGTCAATACCAATGCTATGTGTTTGCAAAGTACAAGGAATCATATTGTTGTCCGTATATGAATACTTGCTGTGATATCTATAAATATGCAAATTAAAAAATTATATTCTTCTAGTGAGGTCTATTACTAAAATATAAGATATTGATTTGTTTCCTTCTTTTTTCATACTTTATGTTATGTCTATGTCACTGTAATAATAACCAAGTGTCTGATGTCTTTTCTATAAATCTTTCAATACCTTTACATTCACTACAAAATTTTAAAAATTAGGACGTTAACTTTGAATATCTCAAGGCTTTAAATGATTTGATTTAATTGTAATCTAGCATTGAGTCATACTATAATACTTACAAACGCATACTATAAAGAAAGACTAGAATCTGAATCATGATCTAGTTACAAAAGTAATCATAAACATAAATGAGCACTTAATTAGTTCCCTCATGTCAAAAGTTACCCGTAGGATCAAAACGGGTATACATTTATGAAAAGAAATGATCTGAGTATACTTTTAATCGAGAATATAAAACATTATTGAATTAAAGGATATGATTCCAATTATGAAGACTATATTGAATCACGTTTTCTAAATCACAATCATTCGGATAAAGGATGATGGAGGAAGGTTTTACAGTCATAAACCAGGATGAATTAAAAGATTTTTCAGAGGAGGAAGGCAGCTCCTGCTATCTCTAAGGTTCTTTGGAGGATGCCTCTCTGCAATGTTTTATAATGGCTACCTATCATAGACAGTCCTTAGATCGTCCTATGCTATTAAATAGTCAATTATGTTTGTATAAGAGGATGACAATCCCTATATTTTAAATATAAAATAGCTAAATAAGCCCTGAGTGTACTAAACTTAAATTTGCATAGGTCATCTCCTAGAGTTTTACATCTAATGCACTTTCTTCTCTATTTTGTAATTCCATCACCGCATAGTTGCAGAAACATCTTCATCAAAATAAAGGCAATAATTATAAGCACGCCTTAGTGTAGACAAACACATCTATCTACCACGTTGCTTGCATATTATTCGAAGCTTAAGATCCGAAGCTTCCGCGTTATGATTTATTTGTTCAAGTTTTTTTTAAATGGGCTATAGTATTGTCCTATAGCGGTAAATAAATAACCTAGTCAACATGTGATTATTAATGAAATAAAAAAGAACTGTTATTATGAATTTTATAATACTAAAACACAAACTAGATAGATATGTACAGAGTTTAATCCTGGATACCACTGATGAAACGCGTCACAATTGGTATACCCTCATACAACGAAGAACGGAATATAATTAACCTTTTACGTTCATTGAACTTTCAATATTCAAATGATTATTTCATTTCAGAAATAATCATTTCAGATGATTCGACTGATAGCACACCAGAATTAGTCGAAAGGTTCGCCGAAAAAAATTCCCAGCTTAATATTAATTTGATACATCATTGTGAGAGAAGGGGAGCTGCCGCCGGTTGGAATGAAATCTTCAGTAGATCTGCTGGAGATGTCATTGTATTATATGACGCTGATATTGTTATCGATAAAGATACTACAGCACAACTTGTATCTTTTTTAGAAAAAGGAATTGGACTGTGCGCATCAAATCCAAAGCCGATTCAAGATAAGGGGATAGCCGGGAGGGCATCTTCGTTCATTGCATACTGGCTTAGGTCTGTTAGGAATCGAGGTTTGTCACAATATACTGTCATGGGTAGAGCTCTTTCAGTGACTTCTGAAGTTGCGAAAAAAATAAGCATACCAAGCGATATAACTGCAATAGATCTATTTCTTCAATGTAAGATCCTTGAACTTGGCTTAGATATTTTCTATAATGATAATGCGTGGGTTTATTTCAGACCTGCGAATAAACTCTTTGACTTTGCTTCACAAGTTATAAGGGCATCTCTTGGTCACAAACAAGTTTATTCTCACTGCTCTAAATTTAAAATTAATCTTCCCTTAAAAATTGCTGTTATTGAGGCAGCGCGTAATTTGATCCATGATCCAATAGGAGCTCTGTCTGTTCTGATTTGCTACACAATGATTCCATATTACAAATTGAAGATAAAAGAAGCAGGATCTGCTAAATGGTATACAGCGGATAGCACAAAGGCGTTTGATTATGACGATACGCTATAGTCTGCTTTTTAAAAGAAGGTTCTGCCTTCTCAATTGATCGATAATATAACCTGAGAAAAGTAGAGAGTCTGTCTAAATCCACCATGATAAAGTAAATAAATCATTTATCGACGTAAGAGGAACAACGCAATGGATATTATTATGGTTATTCTATTTGAGTTATCATCATTACGAAAAGACTTGTATGCTTGATGCAAGTTACTGTCATTGTTAATTTCAGAGTAGGATTATCCAGTATAACTATGTTCTAGTTTTATATAAACAGGAAAGATCCAGCAGAAATAAATACTCTCTGTCATAGTATGGATAGATACTGTACTCATTCAATTTTATTTGACGTGATTTGCAGGCCCACATCTATATTATTATTCACTAGTCAATCTTACTAATAATATGTTTGATAATCGATAACATATGCTAATTAATAAAAAAAGCAGCTATTAACTTGGAATTATATTAACTTGAAACCTTGAAGTATGTGTCCACTAGCTGAATCTTACTCTAAATTAAGACAAGTCCAGATAGTATTTGGATAGGTCATAATATATATACGTTAGAAAATTAACAGAAAATGGGTTGGTTTTGGCAGTGGGGTCTGTACTTGGATATATTTGTACGCCACATGAAAAACAATCTGATTCCTTAATAGATCTGTGGAAACAAAATAACATTATTTCTGATATTTACTTTGTTACAGCAACATTCTCTGATGAAACCCTTCCTTACTTCCCGAAGAGAGCAAATCACTATATCGTTGCATCCTTTACGGACGTGCAAATTGTTTTAGAAGATATGCGGAGTCAAAATATGGACAGCTTGTCATTCATCTTTAGTCTGGATAGTGCATTTTTTGAGCGCTGTGGTGAGAAGCTAAACTATATTTCGACATATTTCACAAAATACAATTACAGTGAAATGGAAATATGCGATATCGAGAACGTTATAATTAAAAGAGAGCGCGTAAAAAAAGCGAGTTTAGCTAATATTCGAATATTGACTACAGACCAATTGAAGTTTACTTTTCCTTATTCTAAGAACGTTATATTACTCGAAGTAGAAGGAAAAAAAACACATCAGAGCGACCAAAAATATTGCGAAAGAACCATGAGGGAGGTAGCCAGAAAAGGCATCTCTCTAAATAATCTTATGAGCTTTTCTATATTGGAAAAATTAAAGTAAGTTAAAATGGTAAATATGCAACAATTATCTAGGTAGCAGATTTACATTTTAAACGAGTAATATTTCATATTAAAGGAGTAGGAAAGAATTGTTTGAATGATAATAAAAGAGAGGCTCATTAAATGCTTAGTGCAAGCTTCATAATTATTTTATTGATAATAGATATACCTAAATATGCATAAAAGTCCTAAAATTCTGATAAATATTGAGCAGGCCGATGGATCTTGGGAGCCTTAAAGTTGGTTCTTATATCATGATAGATGGCGAGCCTTGCAGGATAGTTTCTTATGATCATAGCAAACCCGGAAAGCATGGATCAGCAAAAGCAAGAGTAGCAGCAATGGGAGTTTTTGATGGCTCAAGACATAGCCTTGTATCTCCCGTTTCGGCTAATGTAGAAGTTCCTCTAATAGATAAAAGAAATGGTCAAGTGATTTCCATTTCTGATCGGATGCTTCAAATAATGGATCTTGAGACTTTTGAAGTATTTGAAACATCCTCAGTAGAAGATGAAATTCGAGACAAGATTAGACAAGGTGGAGAAGTTGAATATTGGAAAGTTATGGAAAGAGTAAAAATTGCAAGAGTTAAAGGTTAATTGCTTTTTATTCTCGAACCCTTCTTAGACAACGAAATCTTCAGACTTTGCCTGGCCTCTCTTTTCGTATTTCAGAAATAGGAACAATTATAATCTTCGATACTAATTAAAATTCTATGAATTCTACCAGTCACAATACGATGCCAATATGTTTTTCTCCAGAGCAATTGAAATTTATAGAAAAATATGCAAAATTAAAAGGCATGCTAAACGCTAGTCAGGCTATCGAGGATTTACTAAAGGCAAATTAAAGGAAAACCTAGATCGTTAATACATTGCTTTTAGACTGTGGATTCTCCGCGCTGTTTTGATCCTATATCTATGGCGTCATCTACATCTGATATGAAAATTTTGCCTTCTCCCGCAAGACCTGTACTGGTACTGCTAAGAATTTTTTCGACGACCTTATCTACTATTGCATCTTTAACTACTATTACCACTGTGGCATTAACATTAAACTCTGGCCTATAGGTCGAAGTGCCTCTTCCTGACTGCAATTCAGGTCTTGGTACTTGTCCTCTACCCTTTGACTCATAATATGTCAACCCACCAAGTTGAAGTTCCTCCATGGCTGCAAATGCTCTCCCCAGTCTAGCATGTGGAATTACCGCTTCGATTTTCTTCATAATACGAAATACCCGATGAAAGAATATAGATTGATTTTATTAAATATTATGGATTGTTTTTCAAATTGTTACTTGATAAACATTAAGATCCTCATTATACAAATACTGAAGAGCAACTCCTGACTGTATTATGGATTATAAAAGATTAAATATTTTCAAAGCTTCAAATGGATATATCCTCACATAATACATAACTTTAATCAGGGCTGGATATGTTGAAACTCTGTAATCTATTATTGATCAGACTAATCAGATGTTTTCAAATGTTCTTAGCAGATATTTAACCATTTTTTTTCGTAATATTTCTCTGCTTTATAATATTATTGTATGAGTGAAATTTCTTAGTATGATCACGCATTTGTTCCATCCCTTCAAAGCTCATATTACACTTCTTACAGTAATATAGAAGATCATTTCCATGTATAACCTGCTTATGCTGCATTAATTCTTCAATCTTTCTAAACTTCTTTCCACAGGTTTCACAGATATTTTTCTTAAATATGCCCATCGTTATATCTCCTTCTGGTTTCTCTTATCCCAGCAATGTTTGCATAACTGTCCGTCTATCTTCCATTTAGGCTTGGGATTATAACGTATAAATCCCATTTTTTTGTTGCAGATAGAACAGAAATTCCGTTTTTTTTCATAACTCAAGTCTTTCTTCTCAAAGCAATCATTACATAAGTAACTGCCTGAGTCGATATTCCATTGCCATCGAGGTTTCTTTTTTTCTGATTCTGATTTAAGTACTTTGTTACATATTATACAATTGTCTTGAATTTCTTCAAATTGTTGTTGTCTAGCGATAAATTCCTTTGTTTTATCGATATGACAATCTGCACATAAATAGCCTTCTATATTCCATTCCTTGGCTGGTTTGTATTTATATTTAAGCTCCTTGTTACAAAGAGAACAGAATATGCTCCTTTTCTTTTGAAACAGCCTCAAGTAATATAAAAGAAATAACTAAGGTGCTATATGATAGTTGTTAATTAATTTAGAGGTAGACTTAATAATATTTTTAACAATCTTGTCAATATGAAGCAATTATATTATATTCTAATATAATATCTATTTATATATATATGATATATAATACAGAAACATAGAATTTAAACAGTTAAAGGTTTTAATACGGCATATAATAATTTCGAGATAATGAATAGAGTCGCTATAGCCGGTATTGTTGCGGCTGTTCTGATAGCAGGATTTGTTTTTACTCCTTTTAGTTCAGGTGGAATCCAAAGTGCGACAGCACAAGTACAATCGCAACCAACAGGCGTTACAAAAAAAGTATTTTTAATTGCAGATGAAGTTGAGGTCCAAGTTGCTCCTGATAATGCCCTTCATCCAGGCGGAGTCAAATATAACGCAATGGTATGGAATGGTACAATCCCAGGTCCAGTAATTGCAGTTGATCAGGGAGATGCCTTAGAAGTGACAATAAGAAATGACGGTCAGGTAATACATAGCATGGACTTCCACGCAGCCATTGGTCCTAGTCAAGTGATATCTGGCAATATAAAGCCGGGTGAAACAAAGACATGGACATTGCAAGCTAATACACCAGGTGCATTCATGTATCACTGCGGTGCTGATGGATTATTTGGTGTATGGGAACATATTGCCAATGGTATGGCTGGTACAATTGTGGTACATCCTCAGAATGAAAAACCAGCAAAAGAGTTCTATCTGTCATTTAGCGAAATTTTTAGCGATACAGAGGACGCCTCTAAAGCAGGAACATTTGATTTGCAAAAATTCCTTAATAACAATGCAAGTCTTGTTCTGACTAATGGCATGGCTCACAAATATGTACCAGCAATCGGTGAAGAAGTTAAAGTTGTCCTCAATCCGGATGCCCAGCCCTTTAAGGTCAAACCAGGAGAATTGACAAGATGGTATGTTTTAAACTATGGTCCTAACACTGACACAGCATTCCATTTCATATCTGGCATGCTTGATGCAGCACGCGATGGTGCTGTCAAGAACAGAGAAGGTACTACATTGCTAAATGATGAAACATATAGCATACCAGTAGGCTCAACTTCTGTTATTGAAACGACATTTCCAGAAGAAGGAGTTTATGTGGGTGTTGACCATGATATGAAAGATGTATACAAGGGCGGTGCACTTGCTGTGATTGCTGCCAACAACTCAACTGCAAACGATCATCCACCAGGCACAGCAGTAGCTCCTAAAGGAAGTGCAAGCGTGGTTGCTTCTAATGCAACAGTGGCAATGACAGAAGGTCAGACAACAGGTATGACAGGCAATGAAACATCAACTACTTTAGAAACAGAAGCCCAAAACACAACAGGATAACCAAAAACCATAGTCATCCTCTCTTTCTCTTTTTTTCATCCTCTTCCTTTTTTATTTCACTAATTAGTAATTATGATAATTCGCCAATGGCATAAAAGAAAAATATAATTTTGTTTATTCTAGAGCTTATTTTATCGTTATTCAAAATAAAGAATAAAATATCGACAGGATTGGATCTAGTTATTAGATGACAAAAAACTGTCTAAAGTGCGGCAAGGCATTTGATGAAAAGACTATTGATGATCCAGCCGCTGAAAAATATCCTTCTTGTGCCGATTGTTGGAAAGAATGGACAACTCATGCGGTAATGGTTATGAATGAAATGCGATTAGATATGTCTTTACCAGAACATCGAAAAGTCTTACGCAAATACGAAAAGGTCTTTTTTGGACTGGAAAAAGGAGAAAGTGAATTGCAAAAGAATCCTGACAAAAAACCCGAGCCTTAGCTAATCCTATAGAATTTCGAGTTTTTGTAAGGTCGATCCGGGAATCGACTTAAGAATTTCATTTCTATTTGGAAATAGGAAAAACACCTCTTTTAAGCAGTCTGATAATTTCTCCTTATTTCTGTTTTCAAGTTTTAAGAAGACATCAATCAAAGGTTGAATATTTAATTTCTCAAAAAAAGTAGGATTCGAGAGAAAAAATTCACAATAGATTCTAAAAATTTCAGTTACTTTAACGCTTTCTAGCTCTGCTAAAATATGCAGCCATGTTTTTATTAATGGATATAACTTGGTCGATTCGACCGAGCAAGTTCCTCTTAGGATCAGAGATATTGTTTCATATTTGTCGCGTTCGCTCAGTGAATGGAATTCGTGGAGTTTTTTTAAAATAATTGGCTTTCTTAAGAAGTCCGGAAGGTTCGAAACTATTTGAAGAATGTCACGTGAAGCGTTTTGATCGAATGACAACAATTTTAAATCCTGTAGATCATTATAAAAGCTTAAACAAACGTAAAACATGATATTCTAGCAAAACTAGAATTAAATACCCACTGCTCAGAACGGATTTACATGCCATGTATTGTAATAGTTGGAGGATTCTATGGAGATGAAGGCAAGGGAAAAGTAATAGCATATCTTGCTAAAAAAGATAATTATTCAATTGCTGTTAGAGGTGGGGTAGGGCCCAACGCAGGGCATACATTCGTTGATGAGGGTAAAATGTACAAGGTTAGAATGCTACCCAGTGCCGCCTTAAACCGCTCGACGCGACTGCTGCTAGGTGCCGGTGTTTTGATCAATCCCGAGATATTATTAAAAGAAATAGAAACATTCAATGCAAGTGATAGGACGTTCGTCGACACACAGTGTGGCATAATTGATCAAAAACACATAGAAAAGGATAATCTAGAAGACCATCTTAAAGGCTTTATAGGCACTACAGGAAGCGGAACAGGTCCAGCAAACGCTGATCGTGCTTTTCGACTCCTGAAACTTGCTCGAGAAATTGATGTGCTATCTTTATATCTTGAGGATGTGAGCTCCTCTGTTAATTTTGCCTTGGACAATAAAGAAAATGTGATCGTTGAAGGTACACAAGGCACATTTCTATCTCTGTATTACGGTGAATATCCATATGTAACGTCAAAGGACGTAACTGCGTCAGGAATATGTTCCGACGTGGGTATTGGTCCAAAAAAAGTGGATGACGTACTTGTTGTATTCAAGTCTTATGTCACACGTGTTGGAGGAGGTCCATTGCAAGATGAGGTTAGTCGTGAGGAAGCAGAGAAAAGAGGTTGGCTCGAATACGGAAGCGTAACAGGCAGAGAGAGAAGATCTTCACCATTTGATATGAACCTAGCGAAGAAAGCCATAAGATTGAATAGCGCCACGCAGCTAGCAATTACTAAGCTCGATGTCATTTTTCCAGAAACTAGCGGTATAAGGGAGTTTAACAAGTTATCAGAAAAAGCAAAAAAATTTATTCAGAATATAGAGGCCGAGACTGGAGTAAAGGTAATACTTATAGGAACGGGCGCAGAATTGAATGACATAATAGATCGTCGTATTTAACCAATGAGAGCACGCCACATAGAACTTGATGTTAAAATATTATATTATATTATCCTATTGAGACTTCCTTTTTGCAACCAATTTTTTTAGCAAATCTCTGTTTGATCTCAATTCATTAAGTAGCAGTTTTTTATCTCGAAAATCTAGGTGACGGAGAACAGATTTCAATCGTTTGATTTCATAATTATCATCCTCTGGTTTCATCGGTATCTTTCTCTTGCTTAAGTTTTTGATATTGCTTTTCTTATATCTTGCTTGTCGCTTTGTTTCAACATTATTGTAACTTAATTTCAAAACTAAGATTGCATATTCTATATCGATATAAGCGCGCCATAACGACAAGGAGTCATTATTGTCATCTGAATCATAACTATTAAGATTTGTTATTGCATCGTTTAATAAAGAATGAATCTTACTCTCGACATCGAAGTCATTCAATCTTGTCGTTGTTGTTCTGGTACAGATCATTAAATAATTGTTAACCTCTAAGCTTGCGGATGATTTTAATAGCATTCATTTAATGAATTATCATGTAAATTGCGCCTAAAAAATCCCTATTATGTACAATTATCTGATATGAAAGATTTCGGCAGATTAGTATGTGCCTTAGAACGCGCACCTTTACCAGCGTTCTCATTGATGTTGAATAATGAATATATCTTGGCAGTTCAGACTGATTTCATCGATGGTAGGCCAGTAATTTATTTTGTAAATAGTCCACAACAGCGAGACGGACAATATCTTGCCTATAGAATTATCGGAGGGATCGAAGAAGTTACGGTGGTAGACTTTGTAGCCAATCCTTCTTTTGTTTATTCTCCTATTATAAATATAGAGAAATTCCCTTCTGCTCTAACAAAAATAGCGCGCGTGCAAAAAAAATCAGGTTATTTAGCAATAAGATTAAAGGATCTTTCTAGTCTTGCAAAAGTCGCTGCTTATAAAACGATATATGACGAACCACCATTACCTTTGTTTCTTTTCAAAGACAGAACTGGTGCTCAGACTATTGTTAATGAGAGTGATGCAAGGCTTGTAATAGGAGCTACAATGAGTCTAAGCGAATCTGACACTATATCTTATTTCTACTATGTCATTTTAGATGAAGAACCAAAAGATCCTTTTTTACGATATTCTAGCCAGAGAATAGAACAACCTTCTTTTTCAGGAAGGTTAGATGAGCATGGATATATTTATCTCAAATTGATTAGATTAGCGCATACTCATCCGCTGGTGGGAATTAACGAATAAATCAAATTCATATCGTAATAGGATCATTATGAGTTCGAGAAGTAAAAAAAGTCGTATTATTTTAGCTCTTGATGCGACTCCAAGAAAAGGTCTAAAAAAATTTATTAAATCTACAATCAGACTTTTGGAGCATCATATCTGTGCAATTAAAATAAATTATCATGTTATATTGCCACTTTCTCTTTCTGAAATAACCGAGATAAATAGACTTGCCCACCATTATGGTTTAGTATCTATTGCAGATTTAAAATTAAATGATATCAAAAGCACCAATAAAATCGCTATAGATTATCTATCAATGATGGAATTTGATGCGGTAATAGTAAATCCATTTATGGGAAAAGACGAATTGAGATTTGCATCAAAGCAGGCTCATAAAATTAACTTTGGAATTATTGCTCTAGTCTATATGAGTCATCCGGGAGCAGAAGAGAGTTTCGGTATCGATGTGTCTGCGAACAAACAAATTTCTGGGAGTCAGCAACTAACCCAGCTGTACAAGATATTTTTTGATTATGCGTGTAAATCCCATGTCGACGGCATTATAATTGGCGCCACGCAGGACAAAATCTTAAATGAATTATCTGGTCATAAGGGATTACCAATCTATTCCCCAGGGTTAGGTAAACAAGGCGGCGACATAGCAAAGGCTGCTAATAATGGCACAAATTTTTTTATTATAGGCCGCTCTATAATTGAATCCAAAGACCCCTTAAATGTTGTTAAAAAGATACAACGAGAGATTTCAAATAACATATAGAATTATGGAGAATTTTTTTCTAAAAATAATTTAGCCTCTACAAGCACATTTTTCGCATTTTTATAAGTGAGTAAAGCCAAAGCTTTCTCATATGCTAGCCACGTATAAGCATTATGTTCGTACGATAATGTAACTTCCCTTCTACTAGTCCTAGCTAAAAAGAAGATAACTTCTTTTTGAATTAATCTTTGATTACGCCTATAGTGATATTCTATTTTGTTTCTAAAACCTTTGAAGAATTCCACATCGTATATTCCAGTCTCTTCTTGTATTTCTCGACGTGCTGTTTGTATTTCATCCTCTCCATTTTCTATATTTCCCTTTGGAAAATCCCAATGTCCAGCGGCATAATTTAATAGTAAATACTCTATTTTGCCTACTGTACTATCCAAGGAAAATAGTACTGCACCAGCAGAGCGTTCTTCTCGTATCATTTCTTTCTCATTCAAACAAATTTTGACTAACATTTTATACTTTTCAGATCTTTAGTCACTTCTATATTCATCCGTATCTTCATTATTTGATCCTTCCAAATCTTTATTTTTATCAATAACTGGCTCCATAAAAGGTGAAGGTGCATAATCATGGATATCTTCCCATTCCTCCCTTGTTAACCAATAACTACAATACCATTTGTGCGTATCTTCATTATAATCGCCATGAACAGGCATATTCTATAGTAATTTTTTTATAATTTGTAACTAATAAATGATGCCAAATAATATCAGTTATAGCATATTAGACAGAATCATCTTCCGTATCGCCTTATTCTGCGTTGATATGTCCTAATCGCTCTCATAAGATCAATTTTACGAAATTCTGGCCAAAATACGTCCATAAATACTAATTCACTATATGCACTCTGCCATATCAGAAACCCACTAAGACGCTTTTCTCCTGACGTTCTTAATATTAAATCGGGTTCTGGCTGAGGCAAATGAGAAGTGTATAAGCAAGATTCAATTATATTTTCATCTATATCATCTATATCTAATTTACCAGACTTGGTCATCGTTGCAATTTTTTTTATGGCATCGACAAGTTCTCTCTGTCCTCCGTATGCAACGGCTATATTTAAAAACATCTTATTATAATTGGTAGTCTCCTGCTCTAACTTGCTCAGGATTTCTTGAAGAGGCTTGGGCAATATTTCCACATTTCCTATTGCCTTGATTTTCATTTGCCGCCTATGAATTCTCGAATCCTTGTATAGTTTTTCTAATTTATTTTCTAACAATTTATAGATATTATCAATCTCTTCTCCTTTTCTTTCCAAGTTCTCATTTGACAATACGTAGAGAGTAGTTATCTTAATTCCAAGATCATGGATCCAATTCAAAAGCTCTTCTGCCTTATCTGCACCCATCAAATGACCATTTTCCGTACCAGCGAAATGGTATCTTGCCCACCTTCTATTTCCGTCTAGGATGATTGCAATGTGATTTGGAAGTGAATTCCTTATGATCTGTGATTCAAGTCGTCGTTCATAGAGGCTGTAAAATCCACTACGTTTAAAGATCGTTTCTGCAAGCGCTCTGCTAGGAATGTCCTGTATCTCCATCGAAGTACATCCTTAACTGTTTAACGACGATTTTATTGTTTTTATTTACATTCTTATAGATCTCGATATCAATGTTTGATAGTCTCACCGCCTTTTCTATTTCTAAAATATTGAAATAAGAAAGTCACAGCCACCAATGTTATAGCCAATCCAACAAGGAGTGAGGAGATTAAGGTAAATGGACTAGTGCCTTCAGTTAATATAGATGTAAACTGCAAAATTGGAATGTACAGCAAGCTAAGGACTACTAGTCTAAGAATATCTGACATGATCCTTATACTTCCTTTGAACCAATTGCTCAACAAATTTCCAGATAATATGGTGGCAATACCAATCCATAGCAGTGTAATTGTACCGTGGGCAAAACTTCCGACTATTATTCTATTACTAATTATTTCCGCTGGACTCATATTTGGAGTAACGGCTTCAGGTGGTATACTTGAGAATCCATTTGCCACAGACACTAAAATAATTAGGATACCTGCAAAAATTGAGAATATTCGAATAAAAGCACTTGGAGTCGGTCTATCAAGAGATCCCAATGCTTTATCTATATCAAAAGCACGAATTATGAATGCACTACCAAGTATACTCAAGACAATGGCTATTGCCTCTTTTGTCAGTCCTAACACAGTAGCAAGACCAGTTGCAATTAATAGTGCTCCCGGGACGCCTAAGAAAAACTTTGAATAACGAGGATCGAAGACGAGCATTTTGATATACCTACCTAGAACGGCATAAGAGTATTCAACACTTCTACTTTGTTTTATAACAATCCTCTGAATTGACATGATGGGCAGTATAGTTTGTATAATTGGAATTACAGTCTCATCGTCTTCGCCATCAGAGACAATTACTGCAGCATCTGCCTTATACTTGTTAAGAATGCCATCTATTTCCAATCCTATTTTTTCATCAGCTTCAATTCCACGATTAAATTTCCCTGCCACTACAGCAACTTCTGAATCATAGCCTTTGCGTAATAGTTCTTCATAAGATTTAATTGCCGCAAATATAGCATTTACGTCAGAATCTTCAGGGTCTTCAATTGCAAGCCTAATGCCAGCATCTATACAGGAATCTCTTCCAACAATGGGAGTTTCTATACTACCCTTAGAGCCTATATCATCATCCCTATCTATACATAAAACAAGAATTTTATTGTGTCTTGTAAAGGATTTGTATACATTACTATCAATTGGATGAATCTCCTTTTGATAATTATCAGTGTCAGTTGTTAGGGGCATAAGTTATTCGATATAATTATAATATAATCGGCTTGTTAATTAATTTGATCAGATGTAATGTATTGATCATTGATGATTCCGAAGTTTATAATAATATATATTAGAGAGGATATTATTTGCAGAGGCTATCTTTGATGGAATATTGCAGTATAGTGTGATCTATGTGAGAAGATTAGAGCCTATTTCCAAGCTTTATTTTAAAAAGTGATTGTGTGTTAGTTGACTCGTAGAATATTTTATTAGACCCGGATCCAAGAGACATTGTGTCTGATTGTTACATATATCAACGTATGATATGATTTGCCTCGGTAAAAATTTCTATTATAATTAAAATAAAACTCTAGCATATTAACCTGATCTGTAGGTCTTGATAGATATTAAGTAAAACTCTTTTTATGTACGTTATTCCTCTCAACAAGTAGCATAACTATCTGTATGAAATAAATATATTACATCTGTTAGAGATTATAATGCTTTATACGCCAGATAAACTGAATAAGCAATCTATGAATTCCTCTGTAAGCAGCAGGCGCATGACATCATCACCTAATTTAGGAGAAATTATTTATAAAAAATATCTAACTGATGAATTGGCAATACTGCGACTTAAGCCTCAAGAAGGAAAAGTTCCTGATTTTCAGGCAGGGCAATTTGTGGCGCTGGGTGTAAACCTATTGCATGATAATAATAGAATAACTTACAGGGCGTATTCTATTGCATCGCCACCAGAAGAAAAACGACATTTTGAATTTTACATCAAAATGGTAAGTGAACCTCTTCCAGGTAAAGTAACGACTGCTATATTCAACCTAAAAGAAGGAGACCCAGTTTATTGGCATTATCCGACTGGATTTTTTACTATAGAAGAAAAAAAAGTGGATGGATCATTGGAAACTAGACGACTTATACTTGTTGCTTCTGGGACAGGTCTAGCGCCCTTTATAAGTTACATTCTTCATTTAAGCAATACAAATACATGTAGAGAAATAATCTTACTACACGGAGCAAGATATGCTGCAGAGTTAGGTTACAGAGATCTTTTAGAAAGTTTACAGACAAAAACT
>JAREAI010000127.1:0-7243 GCA_029240435.1 Nitrososphaeraceae archaeon
ATATCCTAGTTTGTATAAGGAGCTTAAACATACCCTTACTAAGGGAATCCTATTACATGGTCCCTCTGGTACAGGTAAAACACTACTTGCCAAAGCTGTGGCCACAGAATCTGAGGCTAACTTTATCAGCGTGAAGGGACCTGAATTGCTAAGCAAGTGGGTTGGAGAGTCAGAGAAAGGTGTCAGGGAAATATTCAGAAGAGCAAGACAAGCAGCACCATGTGTAGTATTCTTTGATGAGGTTGATTCAATCTCTCCAACAAGAGGAGGCATAGGAATGGGGGAAGGAGGAGGAGGAATACACACAGGAACAGAAAGGATGGTATCTCAATTGCTCACTGAGATGGATGGAATTCAGGAAATGCACGGCGTAGTGATAATAGCTGCAACTAATAGAATAGACATGATTGATACAGCCTTCCTAAGGCCAGGACGATTTGACAAAATAATATATGTACCAAACCCTGATTTGAACACAAGGGAAAAAATTCTAGATATACATACAAAAGGCAAGCCCATTAACCGGGATATAGATATAAAGAAAATAGCAGAAAAGACAGAAGGATTTAGTGGTGCAGATGTATCAGCAATTGTTAATACTGCAATTTCTCTGGTATTGCATGAATACCTTCAGAGATATCCTAGTCCCGAAGAAGCAGCAAAAAATACATCCAAAGCAATTGTATTAATGCAGCATTTTGAAGATGCAGTAAAAAAGATAAAGACTCAGAGAGAAACAAAACCAGGAGAGACAGTTGCTCTATCACACTACAGGTAGGTCGTAATTGCTGGAGCAATAATGGTATTTGGAAGATTTACTAATGATGATGTAACGGAATGATAACAGTACCAGTAATTACATACTAATAAAGATAGACACTATTAAACTAACAAAATCTACCTTAGCTATTCTGGTCTATTAGATATGAAGATATTGCTTAATAGAATATACAGAAGAAAGTAGAAGTGCACAAGTCTTATAATAGGGCTTATAATGACAATCTATGCACAGAGATAAAAACATTAAATGGCGTCTTGGCTCAGATACCAGATGTTAGAAGAAAACTTAGGGATGAGAGTGGGTGATATTATTACTAATGGAAATAAAGAGAGACAGATAAAGTTCCTATTAGATATTTAATAATAACAATTCTAATTATGATAATAGTAATATCTAATACGAGACTAAGTATATACTTTCAATAGCCTATAATATACCTGCTAGAATTTTATTGCATCTTTCACAAAACTTATCATCCTTCAAATCTGTATCCTGTAATGAATTGCTAAAATGCATTACACATTTACTAATTTGACAATGTCTTAATCCAAAAGTATGTCCTAGCTCATGTACAGCTTCTTTGATTACTCTTTGTTCAAATAGATTGTTATTCTTATCCAATTTGCGAACATAGAATTCGTCTCTTAATCTATGAAGATAAATTGCTGCTACTCTTCCTCCTAAATGTGCCTCGCCAAATACAAAATTTAGTTCATCTGAATATGCATCAAAATCACATATAGCAAGAACTTTTGTGGTAATGTCTGGCTCATTTCTTTCTAGTAACCAATCAAGCAAACTATCTGATATCCATTGTTTTCTAGCCTTATCAAATAGATGTGTTGGAGGCATTATTGTTATTGATGATGGTGATGATTGTAAAGAAGAAGATTGCAAGCTACCACTATTGATACGTGCTTTGTCTCCAAATATCTTTGATAAACGCTGTAATAAAGGAGAAACTATAGTAGTATAATATTCAAATTCAGAAGAGTACCATCCTATAGGTCGTATTACAATCTGCATCAGTAATCAAGATAGATACCATGCTTCAAATATATATTAAACAATTAGAATATGATGATAGAAAAAGAATATTTGATAGATCTTTATCTATGATAATAGTAGTTAACATAAAGCTGCAAATAATATTAATCTCGTGGATTCCATACTTTCCTTTTCTTCCAAAACTAAATTTAAATTGCTAAGAGCAAGTAAAAAAAAGATGAAGAGAAATATGATGCTCACTAATATGACGAGAATACATCTACTATATATTCTTCAAAAGAAAAGATCCTTATGGTGACGCCCTTTATACGTAATTAATTTCAATAACATTTTGTTATCTATTACTTGATTCTTTCAAAATTACAAACATAATGAAATATTCAGATTCAAATGAATGTTTGTCAAATCACTATGGCTCCAAAATATATGAATATTGTTCTGAATCCGACCTGAACCATTGAAGCGTTTTCATATGATAAGCAAATAAGACATCTATGCCCAACCAGATTTAGATCCCACTTTACCATTTCAGGGAATTTTAGAAAACCTTTAAAGCTTATTCTGTCTAGGTTATACTAGGAAATTACTTTTTGAACCGATATGGTCACTAATCCTGTGGGGCCACTTTTTGAATGGACTTTAATCTGAATCCTCATGTATCACTAACGAATGTAAAAACAAGTACTGATGCATCAGGAAATTTAGGGGAAATATATTTTAAATAGATCTATAACCATTTGCTCTGTTATTTAATCTTAGAGCAAGATATAAGATATGATAAAGTATTCAAGGTCTTTGTATTTATGGCAGGAATAAAATTGTATTTCCTAGAACAATTCAGGCTCAATTTATAGTCATAGTATTATCTGTTTCTGCAAATATAAAATATAAAACCACCAATACAATTTCATCTTTTATTAAAATGATGGATTCTAATAATAAATAAAATAACAGTTTGAAGGAATTTTCTTGAATACAAAATGAATTTTAAAGATAAAGATATTCTTTATTCAATTAAATATCATACTAATAGTTATTATTGACAATGTTATTTGTTGGATGGAACTGATGTATTTTTGAATCTACTGTAAAACAATATTCTCATTAAGAAAACGTTTTATAATGATATCATCATCATCTTAATAAAGAGAATAATTGAAGCCTCTATATTTTTTTTTAGGAGTAATTATTACAATAGTCATAGGAAACTCTATTATTATTTTCGCTGATTCAGACAGCAAATTAATCTATTCAAATTGGATATTGATAATAAATTCTCTTATTGCTGCAGGGCTTTCTACAATGATTCTCTTTAAGGATAAAGATAGTAATGAAGAAGGAGATAAAACTAATATTTTTCTAACACTTGGCCTTGTTTTCTGGTTTATAGCGAATATAATCTGGGCATATTATGAAGTAGTGCTTGATATTGTATCGCCCGTACCTTCTTTAGCAGATTTATTCTTATTGTCTGCATATGGATTTCTAATATATAGATTGATAAATGTATACAGGAATCTTGGTCACATTACAAATAGAAAAATTCTTCTTTTAATAATCTCTGGTACAGGTTTATTTTTGATATATATAATAAACTTGACTCTTGATCATACAGAAACATCAAATTTTAGAGGTCTTATGCTCTTTGTTGTCACGATAGCATATCCCACGTTAAATTCTATTCTAACGGTTCTTGCATTAATGATCCTCATTGGAATAAAGAAAGAAGAACATCACTTTATTCCTTGGGTCTGTGAATTAGTTGGATTTTTAGCAATAGTTGTTGGAGATAGTTGGTTTGCAATTATTGTTCTGACTGCATTTGTAGAAGAATTATGGATGTCTACATTATTATTGTCTGCACATTATTTATTAATTGCAGGAGGTCTTATATGGTATCTTAGATATTCTATCAAATGGCAGTCAAAGGATCTCATTTTTAAGATTACAACAAAGATAAGAAGAAATAGAATTTCCAAAAAGGTTCTGCTTGGTTCCATTATATCAATATCTTTTCTAATAATTACTGGTTTATATTTTACAACAAATGTTTTCAGCGGTGATGAAAATAAAGATTTTTTCATAAAAAAGAGTTCTTCTAATGCTCAACTCTTAACAAACTATGATGAGGACGGAAGAAAGGAATTTGTCGTTGGTGCCATTGTACCACTTACTGGTTCCTTTTCCTCTAGTGGTAAATCTGAAAAGATAGCATTAGAAAAAGCTGAATATGATGTAAACAAACATTTTGAAGACATTAATTCTTCTTCATCAGCATCACACTTCAAACTATTAGTGGCTGATTCAAAAACAAGTCCAGAAGGAAGTCTCGTAGCAATAAAAAAATTGCATGAAAAAGGTGCAAAAATAATTATAGGACCTGCAACTAGTATTGCAGTTTCTGCTGCTAAAGGATATGCAGATGCTAATAATATCATCCTTATTAGTTACTCCAGTACTTCGCCATTACTTTCTATTGAAGGAGACAATGTATTTCGGTTAGTTCCTGATGATACATACCAAGGTAAAATAGTTGCAGAGAAAATGATTAGTGACGGTATTAAAGTTATTGTTCCCATTTGGAGAGGGGATATATATGGAAATGAGCTCTATAAATCTACTAAATCTCATTTTGAAAAACTAGGAGGAGAAGTAGAAGAAGGTATCAATTATAAACCGCACACAGGCAAATTTGCCACCAGTTTGCATAGGATAAATTTCCTAATGTGGAATCAAGAATTAGAAAAATTAAGTGCAATTGTCTCCGATGCAGTAAAAAAATATGGTGCTAATTCTGTAGGTGTATATGTAATATCTTTTGATGAGATAACACCTATTCTAATCCAATCTCCTCTTTATGAAGTCCTAGGAAAAGTAAGATGGTATGGCAGTGATAGCATAGCGCAAAATCATCATATTACAAAGAATGTTGATTCAGCATCATTTGCAATGAAAACTAATCTTTCCAATCCTTTATATTCAATAGATAGTGAGACAGAAAAATCCCATGATCTTGAAGAAGTATTAGAAGAAAAATTACATGAAGTGAGTTTAATAACATATCCTGCACTAGCTTATGATTCTTATTGGATAGCCTCGTTAAGCCTTGATAAAAATAGTACCTTTAACCATGGTAATGAAAATTTAAACAAATCATTTAAAGAGATCGTTGTTGAAACTGCAGAATCATTTGATGGAATATCAGGGAAAATAAAACTTAATGAGGCCGGTGACCGCATTGGTGGAAATTATGATTTTTGGATAGTTGATAAAGATAGGGACACACAAAGTTATGAATGGGAGAAAGAAGATATTTTAGAATAGAAAGTCAGGTAATGCATCGTAAAGAATTTCAAACTTTCTAATTTATAGCCATGACACGGTGATGCTAAAGTGATATTTGATTGCTTTTGCTCTTTCTCTTTCTCTTTCTCTTTTGATAATGTGTTAAAGTCATTTTGATGATATGTGGAGAAGTTTTTCATGCCTTTCATATATAATCGTCTGATAATTCAGAAATGATTTTTAACTGATCCTAAAATATTCCCTAAAATACTCTTGAAATTTGCTACGACATCAGTTATTAAATCATTAAGAATAAAACATGAAGTATAGAATTTTGCAATATATAATATTTGGATTAATAATACTCGTTATGGATCTAACATATAATGAAGCAGAAGGACCCAGAAATAATAATAATCATCCAGAAATTTACAGCAATGATCAAGAGCAACCAAAGGAAATGAAGATAAGCAGATATTGTCAACAAAGCTACCCAGAGATGATTATAATACGTTCCTTACATTAATTAACCAAGCTTAATATCAAGCTAAAGTCGTAAACTCTTCGAATATTAGATTTCTTAATTCAGAACCTCAATTTCTCTAACACTAAGATTCTTGAAGTCAACATCTCTTGCATTATCCCATCTAAAGGTTGCCACTGGTCCTCCCCATGTTATTATCTGGTCTGGTGCTCCTCCACATTCTTCGCCTTTATCTCCCCATTCGCCGTCATCAAGATGTTCGTCTACCTTTATCCAATCTTTTCCGTCATTGTCCATATCAAGCCAGTTTTCCATCTTTACAACTGTCTTGCCGTTATTTTTATTTTGTTCAATATTATACACTACATATTTGTATCCAATCCATTTACCTTCTATCGAAGAATCAGTTACAGCCTCCTCATCATTCTCCTTCTTTTCTGTAAATTCATAACTGACATGCCATTGCTCTTTAGCAAAACGTACATGACCAGAATAGAATAGATTACCTTTATATCCAACTCCTTCACATGGCTGAGAATTTGGTTCTGTAGATGTATAGTGTATTCCACCACGGTTAAACCACTGAAATTTTTCATTTGAATCGAAATCGTCGTTTAATTTTACATATCCTGTCATTTCTATATTCTTCCAGTCATTAGGTGATTGCATGTAACCTTTATCTTCTAACTCTGTATGATCATATGTAGCGATTTTACTTTGATTATATCCGGTAGATGTAAAGATATGCATTCTTACTTTTGTTTCTGGAGTTGTCGATGTTAATTTCCATGAACCATCTTCAGTATTTCTTGTAAGTGTATAAAAGGGATACAAAGTGTTATTTAGAATTGTATTCATTGGTTTAAATCTCTCATCAGCTATCGGATTTAGCATATTCATATACCATTCTTCTTCTCCACCTCCGCCTGTCTTTGCAGGATAGAGTTTCTCTATTCCAAATTTATCTACTCCATTACCTACTACTACTACTGCTCTATTCTCCATCTCTTCATCCCCATTATCATTATCTTCTTTGTCTTCCTCTTTCTTCTCGCCATCATCATCTTCTTCTTCTTCTTGAGCATATGCAATAAGATGATGGTTAACATTACTTATTCCTAATAAAACCAAATCTGCTGATATCATCTTATGACTAGTTGATACTCTTAATTCAGGAAGTAATATTATTGTCAAGATGATAAATCCAAATATTAGAAACTTCAATCTTTTATCGGCCATAATTCTATGTTATGAGGTATGTGTTAATTTTACTTTGCTATGATTCATTTCTAAGTGATAATGCTGCTACTACCATCATTTCAAATTTATCTAACATTGTGTTTATTATACTAAGGCTGTTACCATAAATTCTATAAAACACCCGACAACAATTCTGGAGATCTGGCAGTCCCGTTTCATTATATATCTCAATATGCTCTGGTGCAAAGATGGTATGTCTGAATTTATAGTCTACCTAAGACATTGAGGCTCTCGATATGTTATTTACTCATAGAAGCATAAATTTAGCCTTATTCTCATCAATTCTCAACTATAGAGAGTTAACAGAATCATATATACAGAACTATACACACGAAATTATGACTTATTATGGAAGACAGTGACGAGAAGAATTATGATAATCTCAAAAAGCAAGAAGAAGAACAAAAAGATAAATCATTATGGAT
>JAREAI010000128.1:0-7242 GCA_029240435.1 Nitrososphaeraceae archaeon
ATTAGAAGAGTCACTTGGCGCAGACTTAATTTTGCTCCTGATAGATTCTTCAGAGACAATAGAAGATATTAGAGTAAAATACTGGAGCTGCTGGAATGTCCTAGAAGAGCTTGAAGTGGATAAATCCAGAGTCCTAGTAATCTTGACCAAATACGATGACGATAATATGCACTCAGAAAAAATAAGAGAAATTGCAAAGGATTTGAAATTATCTGACCCAATGGTCATATCCTCTAAAGGAGGATATGGGATTCACAAGTTAAAGACCATGATAGGTCAGGTGTTGTTACCACATCATCAACTTCATTCAGGGGCGACAACAACAAAAACTAGGAATTGACATATTGAGGTTATCTCTCCTCAACAAAGATAAGGGAATGCCAGTGCTTTGATATCAATGGTACATAATTCATAAACTGAAGACAAGACTCATTTCCAATACAATAATCAGGATTTTCTCAAACTCATAAATAACTTACTATACCAAATTCTTTGTGAGTTCCGAGAAAGATGTAAAAATAACATATGTAGATCTACACAAAAATTCTTCCTCCAAATCAACTGATTACTCTATCTCTAAATCTAACATTCCTTCATACTCTAAAATTTTAGTACCCGATGACGGAAAAGAAATGTCAGATAAAGCACTTAATCATGCAATCTCTATTTCGAATCTCTCTGGAGCAGAGATTGTTATTCTGCGCATTATAGAAAATATTGAAAAAATGGGAGATACTTCAGTTAGCGTATCTCAAAATAAAGAACCAGATATTAAAAATGGCTTTAAACATAATGTAAAAGGCGAATTAGTAATCGCTATGGAAGAAAAAATAAAAAGATGTGTGGAAGCAGGTGCCAAGAACAAAATATCCTATGAAATAAGAGCGGGACATGCAGCCGACCAAGTAATGAAGGCTTGTGAAGAAACACATTATGACTTGGTAGTTATGACAACTTCACATCTGGATTCATGGCTAAGGTCTTTATTTAGTGAAGCTAGAAAAATAATAAGCAAAATAAATACACCGGTGCTTCTAGTACAGTGACAGAAGAGTAACAATAACAGACACAGAGGTAAATGCTGGAAAAAAGGTATGCGAGCCTCAGAGGAAGAAGAGAAAAATTGAAAAGGCGCACTATCATACTAGTGAGTCTTCCTTCTTCATTACATAGTGAATCGCTATCTACCTTCTCTTGCTTTGTTATAACATAGATAAAATGACAAAATAGAAAGATGTATTAACAAAACCTATCATCTTGGTTGTATGGATAGAAAGGGGATCTGCAAAAACTGTGGTGATGATATTAGCGATGACAGCAATTCAGTTGAATTTTGTTCAGAACAATGCGGAATAGAATATCAAATGGAACACGATAGGAAATAGGTAGAAAGAGAAATATCATAAGCACTATGTAATATGCGCATAAAAATAACGGCAGCACCACAGGTAGAGGTGCTATAATATTTATGGACATAGGAAAGCAGCAACCACACCAACATCGACAAACTATTATCAACTTGCATAATTCTGGAATTTTACCAGATCTGATCGCGACTCAGCTGGATATTTCAAAAGACGAAGTAGATAAAGTCATAAAGGATCAAGCCAATGAAGAGCATAGAAAATACAAAGCCGTCAAACGTGCTTCAAATGCTTCTTCGGTAGGTATGTTCTATCTTGATGCAGTTATTAGTGTAGACTTAGCTATCAAACATGCTCAATATAGTATGTGGAAGGCCCTCAAGGGAGAAATACCTGAATTTAATATCTCAATGATGGAAGAAACACAGAATATTCTTGAAGGGTATGCAAGATCCAAAGTTACATTTGTAATTTTGCATATTGACATTGTTGGCTCGACTGCAATGTCAATGATCCTACCAGTTGAGAGACTTGCAACTATAATTCAAACATTTACTCAGGAAATGTCACTTATTATAGCAGCCTACGGAGGATATGTGTTGAAGTATGTTGGAGATTCAGTTTTGGCATTTTTCCCTGTAACTTTGGAAAATAAGTATTTGCCTTGCGCTAATGCTGTGAACTGTGCACACTCTATGATCAAGATAGTACGCGAGGGCTTGAATCCAATTCTAGGTGAATATGATTACCCAGAGATGGGAGTACGTGTGGGTATTGATCTAGGGGAGAATGTAGTAGTGCAATACGGCGGGGGTAGTAGTCATTTATCGGTTGGTCAGGATAAGCGCGAGGCGCTCAAAAAGCCGCATTTTGACATATTAGGTTATACCATTAGCATTACAGCTAAAATGACCACATTTGCAAAAGATAATCAGATCGTACTTGGTCATTTTGTGTATGATGTACTAGATGATTTTCATAAATCTAGTTATGAAGTTCTGCAAATTGAGCCGAATGGTTGGAATTATGTCAGTAATAATACTGGAGACATTTATAGTTTGTATGGCAGTTCTGTGAAAGAATAAACCGAAAATATCCTATAATGTTGTAACACATCTCTGCATTTTCTGGGTTTATCAGTCGCTACTTCTATAGCATTACGCCTCATAGCAGCTAAAACAAGGAATGCCGTTCTCTGGGTACTTAACCAATACTGAAGGGTTATAAAAAACGACCATAATCAACCCACTGATTAATAATGGCCTAGACAACAGTTGTTGCTTTGGCCGATCTATCTCCTACTTGAGTTACTCTTACTTTGATGTTGTTTCCAACCTTTCCATTTTGAACAAATACTACAAACCCCTGGACTCTTGCAACACCATCTCCTTGCCTGCTAATTTCAGTAACATCTACATCATATTCCTTACCTACCTCAACTGGTTTTGGGTTGGGAGAACCTCTATTGAATCCTCTTCCAGCACCGCCACCATAACTTCTTCCTCTTCCATGACCATACTTACTGCCTCGACTGTAACTCATTTCTGATGATGTTGATTGATGGTTGTCCTAATATAAATCGGCTTGTTTACCTGAAAATAAATTCATAAAGTCTAAATTATCTATTCTTCTACTTTCTTCATCTCACAATTTAGTCTCCTTATTAAAATAGTTTTTAACGCATTCGTCTGAACAGAAGTATAGTACGACTCCGGCAGCGCTTGAATAATATGCTCCTTCAAGGTACTCGTTAAATTCTTTCTTGCAGGTATCACAATGCCTGAACATATCTATTTACAGAATCATATCTTCCTATAAACCATTTCTTTAACTATCCAATCATTAAAAAATCCATACCTTATTTTATCACGACCTAATCAAGAATTTAATTGATACACATATCCAGGAGGGTTAAAGTTATTCTCATCTACCATTTACCTTATATAAGTAACAAGCTAAGCTAAACGATAATGGCAGTACTCAGAGTCTATAAGAGAAATTCAACCTTCATAGATGTGGCTGACCTAGTTGAAGAAATTAGCAGTTTAGGATTAGATGACGCACTTCAAAAATATCACAATAAAGCTCTTCAAAGGGAAGCCAAAAGCATAGTTGCAGGTCCTAGTTTCCTACAGTTTTTGAACAAATTATTTCAAATTCAAATAACAACAGGAGACATAATACAATTTGAGTCTGGAAATAACAATAAATACTACATGCTATCAGCAACTGGAACGTGGGATGAGATAATTAAACTAAAATAAGCTCATCTGTCGGTCTATTTTGTCTTAAATGCTTTACTTTATGATCTGCTACGATTATGTAGACATTTGTATTAAAGGATATAATCAATCTTGGTTGTTTCACTCCTTTTATAAGTGATGAAATCCTTTGAAACTGGGAATATTTGTCCATTCCAAAAGACCAAAAATTTCCATAAAAGAAATAATAAAAGTCCTCGAATCGGTCAATATATCGTATTCCAAAGAAGATCCTGACATTGCCATTGTTATAGGAGGAGATGGTACTTTTGGTTATTACGGGAGAATCCTACGTATACCCATGCTATTTGTAGGAATAAATGATCCAGACATATTGGGCAGTAAAGCAAAACTTGCAGGCATTTCCTATGATTATCTAGCAAGAGCCTTAATCTCTATCAAATCTGGCAGATATTTTGTTAATAAAAGAAGGATGCTTTCATTGAATTATGGAAAAGAAAAATTAGTAGATATTCTTACCGATGTTTATCTAGAACGTGGTAACTTCTCTCATGGAATAAGATATGCTCTTTCGGTTTTTTCTCCGGTTAGATCTAAACCACAACGAGTACGAAAGATATTTACTGAATATGCGATAGGAAATGGTATAATTATTAGCACATCATTTGGATCAGGCGGTTACTATTCTTATCCCCAAAGAATAATGAAAGCTAAGTTCAATTACAGTGACACTGCTACACATAAGAGATTCAGTGATAATAGGATTGGTATCTGTCATATTATACCCACATTTCTACTAAGAGAAAAAAATGAAGGAAGAGACAAAAAGAATATGAATGTCAAAATGAGGACCGAGCAGATACAATACACTGTTCCTATTGAGTCAACTATCAAAATTAATCTTATAAGAAATGCAAATGTACGTCTTTATGGTGCAACTGATGATTCTAAAGGAATAGCAGTTGGAATAGATAAAGAAATATCTATTATTGCATCAAAGCGTTTCGCTAAAATCATTCACTTATACAACTAGCAATTATGTCAAACGAAGGCAATTATACATAATTTAGTTGGACAGTTAGTATTGTCTACTTGAAGCAACATCCTTTGCTAATTCATACATGTTGTCGTGACATAGACATTCACACATTTCGTTATTTGCGAATCATCAGTGGCTTCTATTGTGACACCTTCGCATAACCCATGTTCATTTTGGACACACTTTTCTGATTTATGCACTGTATACCTTCGTTGTATGAAATTTAATGGTTATCAACTCTGAATCGATAATTCAAGATATCTGGTTGCATATAGTACTAAATAATATGTTGAGGGAATAATCATCATATAGAAGACGGAATATGGCGTCTTCGAAAATAAGACTTTGATAATACCACATACCATCCTTCAAAACGTGCCCATATTCAAATCCATGGAGAATATCGCTTATGTGTCATATTGTAGTCCTGTAGCCTAGACTGTAGTTTAGTTTAAGGTTCTTCGGCTATTCGACCGTCAATTTGTCTGCCACAGTTGGCTCTACCTAAGGCAGAGAGCCTTACGTTCAGGGTGTGTGGATCACGCTCTATGAGCTTTCTCTCATGTTCAAGTATATCTTCTGCAAGACGAAGGATATTCTCTTTGACATGATAGGATTCAAATCGTTCCTTGACCAGAATTCTTAGGTCATGCCAAGCAGAATCATTATCTGCTTGCCTGTCATTCGCATCAAGTTCACATAATTCATGAAAAACATTGTTTGCTAATACCCAGTCATCACGTCTATTGTAAGGAGGCTTTTCACTATCAATATCTCCCATTAAGAGTCCTAGTTGTTCACCAACTTATTTTAAGCTAATTGATACAATAAGCCACATCTCTGAGCGTTGAAGTTTAGTTTCTAATCTTTTTTATTCCTTAATATTGGCCAAACCATCATTCATGTCACGAATACTTTCAGATACCCATAAAAACCACAGACAAAGGTCGTATACTTGGTATCGCAAAGGCACAGGAAGCGATATTTCCTTTTGGGATAGGATGCGTTTCACCTCTCATGATTCTTTTACTTCTTTGACTGATCTGTTCGTTTCATTTTCTACAGCTGTTATGCATCCCTAACGAACTATCGGATATTCTGTTACTACAACTTATAAGTTTGAATAGTTGCAAGTATTGTCATATCACATACTACAATTGAGTGATCAGCAACAGTATCTGATTGGATTTACTATTATCGTATCAGTACTTTTTCGCTCCAGAGTTACCTTTGTCAGTTATTATGTATTCGCCGCTCGATTCTTGTTCAATCCATCCTACATCTTCTAGGACAGACGCTAGGGTTAAGAAATAATTCTCCCTACCATTCAAATCCTTAGTTAACCTTTCGACTGTATGGTCATTCTCATCTATTCTCATCAGAATATATTCAGCTAATGCAAAGCCTGATAGACTAGTAACGGTAATTTCTGCCGTGGGTTAGCATCTTACCCATCGTTTTTACGATATACAATATTTAACCTCGCGCTATTAATGTGACTACGACTATTAAAGTTGATGGGTGAAGATTCTTGCCCTTCTTGATCTTATCGTTCAATAGTTAGGGAAAACCTAAAGGATTTCAAGGTACAGGCTAACTACAGTCCACTTCCGCAACATGACATTATGAATTCAATCACGAAGGCTTTTGTTGAGTAGTGATAGAGGAATAGCAGCCTAGTGCTTATAATAAACCGACAAATGTTTACTACCATTTCAGTAAATACATTGGCGCAGTTAGAAAAGTTCAAGTTGGCTTTAATATCGCTTATCGAAACCCAATTTAATATCACCGAGTTGATTTCATTAGCTACGTGTTGTGTTTACTCTCCTGCGGCTCCTCCTAGTCTTTTATTGACTAGGCTAGGACAATGAAGGCTTGGCTTATAATATTAACCTAAGGTAGAGTTGCCCCTCGAATCCCTTTTATATCCACTGTTGGAACAAACAGGATGATCGAACATGATTGACACAATAGGTGGAGCAATAGTAATAGTTTCAGATCAACAAAAAGCTATTGAATTTTATACGCAGAAACTTGGATTCGAGCTTAAGTCAGACATTCCGTTTGGTGTGGATAAGAGCAGTACTGAGAGTTTACGATGGGTTGAGGTTGCACCAAAGCAATCCCAGTCAACTATTAGTCTTATGGTACCAAATCCTATGATGATGTCTGACGGAGTAGAGATTGAAGCCATCAAGAAGAGTATTGGAGCAGAAACTGGAATATGGTTTTATTCAAAAGATATGCAATCAACCTATGAAGAACTCAAAGGAAAAGGAGTTGATATTACTGTACCTCAAAAGCAAGAATGGGGAGGTATTATGTCCAAAGTGAAAGATCAAGATGGAAACTCTTTTAGTATAATATCCTCACTGCCGCAGTCACCATTAAATCAATACTGAGCTTATCGCTAGTTTGATACTTTTATTCCTTAATGAGCAAGCTATTTGATACTATTTAGAGGTATATTTGCACTGATTACGTCATCGCCTTGGATGTTCCTGCCTCTTAGATTTAATGTCTGTTTACAATAACTACAAGTTGGTGAGTATGTAGTGCTTGTCCCTTCTATTGTGTATTTTTCATCGTTGATACTAAGTGTTCCATTTATTGA
>JAREAI010000129.1:0-7210 GCA_029240435.1 Nitrososphaeraceae archaeon
AGATATCTCTTTATTCAATTGGTTTACCGGAATTATATTTTATAGTGTAATTAATCTTATTGTGGATATTAATAAACAGTACTTTAAAGTAAAATAAACCGTATTCTGCTACTCTAAAATTGGGGAACATGTATACCCTTGCAATATTCAGTTCTGATGCTATTTAATATTTCTCCTGCTTACATTTTTTCCAGGTCTTGTATGATTGTATAAATGATGTACTACATCTTTCATTACAAGTGAAGGCTATGCTAAGTGAACGCGTATCTAAAAGAATATTTAGGAACTTTGAAATTGTAGAAAGCAAGAACCAATTTTGAACTTGCTGCATAAGTGGCATAGGGCACCACATTCTAATATACATATGATGTCAGACACCAGAACCAAATAAATGGTTACCATTATTCATTAATTTATGACAAAAGATATTAATATCATGTATATTAAATATCTTATAGGTCTTGGCGGATAGCCATATATCATGTCAAATGTTAAGTAAGGAGAAATGATAGCGTGAGGAATAAATTTTCTCACGGGACTACTAAGAAGAGAATAGGTGAACGCAGCACTGGAAAGAGGAGTTTAAAAGTCGACCAAAAGGATGTCAGAATTGTTGGACTTTTAGTAGCAGGATATGACAATAAACAAATCTCCGCTGAACTTCAAATCCCGCTAAGCACGGTTCAGAGAAGGACAAGGCAAATATTGGAGAAGGGACTGGTGCAGCATTCCTTCAAGCCAAATTACAAGCAACTAGGATTGAAGAAAGGAATGATTCATGTTTATTTGGCAGATGGGAATATGAAATCTACTGCAGAAAAGATATCTAAAATGGCTGGGATTACATCCGTATCAATTCATATTGGTAATTCAGATGTTGTAGCAGATTTTATGTATAAGGAAAGTGAACAACTAGTAGACATACTATCCTCAATTAAGAAATTAGAAGGTGTAAACAGATCAGTATGGTCGGAAGAAGTATTTGTTCTTCCTGTTAATAATGAAAATGCAACTTCAGCATATGGAAAACTGATTGGAGGTGCCTAGTGTCATCTAGAAACAAGAAAAATTATTATCAAGACGATGATAGCAAAAGCAATTGCAGCAACAACAACATCAATAATGAGAAATACAACTCTAAAATCATGGTGTTAGATGATGACTTTGATATTGCTACAATAGTCAAAATGGCTCTGCAAAGAAATGGCTTTAAGAATGTATCTGTATTTACAGAGTCTTCATTGGCAATAAAAGAATTTAGAGAAAGCCACAACAATTACTCTCTTGTTATATCAGATATCAGAATGCCTGGTATGGACGGATTTGAGTTGGCAAACTATATCAATGAAATAAAACCAGGAATAAAAGTGATTTTAATGACTGCATTTGATGTCAATAATAATTTATTGACTGAGAATATAAAGACTACTGCTAACAATAATAATATAATCCAAATTATCCAAAAACCTATATCTCCCAAGAAACTTGCAAAAACAGTTTTTTCGTTACATTAGATTACTAGAATAAGATACTATGTATCTGCATTAATATAGATGAAGACTCGAAATATTCTTTGTATTTACCAAAACCTATGTCAATAAACAACCTGCTCAAATTATAAAATCATATATATAAAAAATATTTCTTGCAATAAGTTATCCCCAAGATCGGGGACTTACAAAGATAGCCAAATATTAATAAAGGATATGATCCATTTGATTCTGATTTCAAGCCGTGAAGTCAAGCCTTTCCTATATTACCCCCTCAGAAGCTGCTCAAGAATTACACCAATCGAAATTTGGAGCCCATTTTCTTGTGATATACCAAGATTTGTTTGCATTCAGAGAAATGTATTCTTACTATGTTAAAGTCGCTCTCAATAATAATGAAATTGTTTTGATCCTCCCCTTTTATGAAACGACAGATAATGTGAAACGTATACTATCAGAAGGTTCTGCCTGTATTGATGTAAAAAAACATGAAAAAGAACAGTCTCTTTTAATCATGGATTCACTGAAAGCGTATAGTCTGAAAGGTGGTTTGATTCCATTTGTAAATCAAACAGTAAAATTCGCCAAGACTTCAGGAAAGAATGGTGTTACAGTATTGGCTGACATGGGATCATTCTTTTATAATCAAAAAAGTGATGGCTGTATGCACTATGAAATGACATTGCCAACACAATATGAAGGTATGAATCTGAAGGGATTTTGCATATATCACAAAAAGGACTATGAGAGAAGGTTTTCAGAGAATGATAGACGGAAGCTTTCTAATCATCATGGCAAATCCCTGATACTGCTTCCTACTACTAGGAATTAGTTGTCATCAATACATAAAATCTAACTTCTAATAGAATAAGACTCACTCACTCACTCTGTAATACTGTATTGTATTTCTTCAAAATCCTGACTCACTCACTCACTCTGTAATACTGTATTGTATTTCTTCAAAATCCTGAGAATGGCTTATCCCCTACTTCTCCGTATTTGAATAGGCAACTGGCCTACTTAATGGCAGTAATTTAGTAAGTTGTGTATACTAAAGGTCGGAAACCTTTCTTCTAATTTTGAAGAGGAATTTTGAACCATCTTTTACTAACAGTTTAGCTTTGCTTTTACTATTTTTACTAATTGATTACTAGGTATTGGTTTTTTGATAAAACAATCAACCTTTAGATTAGGAAATAATTCTTGAAATTGATTATGATAATCTTCAAATGCCGTAATGAAACATACTTTAACCCTTTTATCTTTATCTCTTATCTTTTGAAAAAGCTCAAAGCCAGTCATTTGAGCCATTTTAATATCTAATAATAACAAATTATAAGTCCCTGTTTTGTAATTAGATAAAGCCAGCACCGGATCATTGAATACATCCACACTAAATCCAGATCGTTCTAGCACAAGCCTGAATAATGTTGCCAGATCTGGCTCATCATCTACTAAAAGAATTCTGTTTTCTTGGACGGATAAGGAATTAGAATAATTATCTTTTTGAATTGTTCTTATTGGGGTATTGTTATTCTTATTAGTAATATCAGAATTAAAACTAAAGAAGGGACGCTTCATTCCTTGGTCAAAAGGAATTATTGGTTCATTTCTAACCAAAAGATCAAATTCTTCTAGGAGGCTTTTTGACATGTCTGCGTTATCTACGTATGTATTAACCAGTAATATTAAGTAAATGGATTATACTGAAATAATTTCAATATTTTATTCGAAGAATAAATATCTCTCGGAACAAATAGGCATCATAGCGAAAGTTTACATAGAGTAAGGCAAGCTGTATTCCTGTTATTACTATCTGTACTTGTAGTAATAGTATCTTTACAATAAAAATAATTTATGTTATTAATTAATTCCTTTTCAGTCAGCTTCTATATCCATTACAAGTAGCGGATGCCCTGTCTGTTTACACTCCCATGTAAAGCAGTTGAACATAGAAGTTGGATGTAGAATGTCAGCGTTTAATAGCCTATGAAATAAAAATATACAATTATCTTTCTTTTTTGAGTTTGCGTCTATTATGTTGTTTAATGATTAGAACTCCTTTTCCCTTACTCAATTCTTTATTAATTAAAAGTTCATCATCATCACTATCCTTTTTCACGAGTATCCATTGTTTTTTCTTAAAGAAAATAAACAGAATTGCAACTACTATAATCATAGAAAGTACGACTATTAGAAAACCTAACGGCAGACTATTAATATTATTTAGATCTAAACCATTCATTCCGTAAACACCAGAAATAAATGTCAATGGCAATACTATAGCTGAGAAAATGGCTAGAATTCTCATTGTATCATTCATTTGTAATGATATATTGGCCATATAGAGATCCCTTGTTGAATTTATTGTATCTCGATATGACTCTACAAGTTGTATTAGTTGAGTGATGTTATCATAAGCCATTTCAATGTATTTGACTTCGACTTCTTTTTTTGACTGCTCTTTTTCCATATGTATCAAAAAATTCAGGATGTCTCTAATATGCCAGAAATGCCTTCTTAAAACTATTATTTGTCTGGATAGTGTATCAAGATACGCAAGCATTTTTTTTGTCGGCCTGTATAAAGTTCTTTGTTCAAAGTTAGTTATGGTTAATTCTATTGCTGTCAGAAGCTGTTCATATCTATCTACAATCTCAGATATCATACTATAATATAATGCATCGATTGGGGCTCCCATGACTTTCTTATTTTTTTCTTCAAAGAGTCTATGCACATTACTCATTAGATCTACATCTGATGAGTGTATGGTTATGAGCCAGCCTTTGCCAAGAAATAGGTAAACACCGTCAGTGATAAGAGTGCGAAGATCCTTGTATTTTATACCGAGGATTATGGTGTAGGTATGATCCTCTAATATGCGAACCTGAGGTTTCTTGGATTTATTGAGAGTTGTTTCTACTGCTTTTGCGTCCAATGAAAATAATTCCTGCATTCTTCTAATTTCATCTCTGGTAGGATCGACAAGATCGACCCATATGCTATATCCTTGTTTGATATCCTCCATGGAGCCCTTTTCTTTTATCTCTTGTTCGTTGTAGGCAATAGTCGTTTGCATTATTATTCTTGTATGCTATAACAAGATACTAATTACTTAGAATTATAAAGGTGGATTCATTTCATACAATTAATTGTATTTCCTATTTAAGAATAAGTTTGTTCTATTCGTATTACTCATCTTGTTTAGTTATACGTTGGTCCATTCCTAGACAATTTCCATTGATATTATTAATCAGGACATTGTGTGGAATACTTTTTTTTTACTACTAATTACATTTTCATCCTAGTTGAAATAAAACTAATTGAAACATGTTGAAAATTCAATGAATCGACTACAGCTGTAAAGAGAGCCGCAGGAAGATTTTAAATTAAACCTCTTTAGTGTTCGTGTCTAAACTGCTTGAAAAGTTGACTACTTGAAATCTTCGGTGGTCACCTGAATATTTTAGAGGGTTATACAGACATACTAGAGAAAAGCGCCGTAGCTACAGTGAATAATGTAGATACATTATTACCTAGCGAGCCACAATACGGTAAGGGTAAGGGTAAGGGTAAGGGTAAGGGTTTTTCTATAATGATTTCTTTTTTAGATGATCACTTGATTTGCTATCTTTTTCAAAACTGGTTTGGATATTTAAGCGTGATTATTCTACTACTAGATTTTATATCCATACAAATAGAACTCATTTTATGAACACTCATGGTAAATACTCTCACATTTTCTTGTTGACAACAATGATTACTGTAGTAGTAATATTAGGGCTTGCTTCATCCATATCATCCACTCTATTTGCTCAAAGTCCCTTACATTCTGGACATGCTGCCGCTAATGATACGATTTCAAAGTATACAGGTCAAAAAGACAGAATAATAAAATCTCTTTCATCTGAAGATATAAAATCATTACAAACGGGAACAGGAGATGCCTTTGGTGGTATGGCTAAGCTAGCAGAATTAAACGGTTATCCTGGCCCACGGCATGTATTGGATTTGGCAAATAAGCTTAAACTTACTGATGAACAGAAAAAGAATATTACAACAATTTACAATGATATGAAAAAGAAAGCGATAGAGTTGGGACAGAAGATTGTCGATATAGAAAGAATTGCCAATGAGGAATTTGTTAATAAATCAATAATTGATACTCAAATAAAACAACTAATCTTGAAAAGTGCAGAAATTTACGGACAACTTCGGTATACTCATTTAAACACTCATTTGAAGATGCTAGATATTCTTACCTCTGAGCAAACTGCCCTATACAATAGTTTACGTGGTTACTCATACAGCGGCCAATAGAGAACTAATACAGAATAGCATGACATAAGGACACTTACTTATCCTCCCTTCATCGGTTGAGCTAAGCCGCGGTATTACTTGCGGGAATGGGAAATGAATTGCCTCGCAAATTTGAAATCGATCTGATAAGATTTTGCCTATATCATATACATGACATTAAGAGGCTTTCAGTGTAAAATACAAGAACTCTTTCAATATCACAGTAGATGGAATATAATATTATACTATGTCAAAAATGACTCTGGTGTGACCTGATCCATGCTAACTCCCGCGCCAGCTGAAGTTTGCCATTACACCAGACTTTGTAAAGAACTGATGGGGTAAATCTGGATCGGACCACTGACTAGCACTTGGAGCTAAAGTGAAGGTCTCATCATCCATTCCAAATGCAGATGCAAACCCTGCTCCTTGTAGTGTCATTGTGCGGCCTGACTCGTTTTTCAGCTCCCCGTACTTCATCTTACCAAAGCTACCAACCGTTACTGTTAGGTTATTCCCATCTTCGTTAATTTCGATCTGGGTGTTCTGGGTAGGCAGCCATTTTGACGTGAGTGAAGATATCATTTCCATAGGACCACCCCTTTTTCCCTGGAATATAGCTTCTAAATCTTTGCGTTGGCCTTCATCAGCTGCCTCATCGATATAAAGTCGAGTAGTAGCATTGCCATCGAGTATTGTTGGACCCGAAAATCAAATAACACTACAATATTTCTTCCTTTTAGGTCAATGCCATCAACGTTGCCATTCTGGATACGAAAAAGTATGGGAGCAGCACAATAACCCTGGTCCATAATCATTAACTCTTTTACACCAAACCAACAGGGGCATAACATATTACAGGTACAGTTTTCAACCATTTTTCCACTTAAATTCCATGTCATGTTATGAGCCAGATCGCAACTTCATATTTATTATCAGTAACCCTGATGAAGGTCTTATATGTTCTGCAGACTCGTATGTCATTGATTTAAGGATCTTGATCCAAAGACTTTGTTCCTTCACCAGTCAATTTCTGATTTTCATTTCATTTTGTGAGCTCAAACTTTCGTTATTTTACCTTGTGGGTTTGTTGAGGCTCTCATTTTCCCTCAGGACCTGCAGCAAGTGCCCTATTTCTTAATCAGAATAGCTTAAACAAACACTTTACGACTTATAATGAAAGTAATTGGTAGTCTGTATATAACATACTGCGGTTAAATATTGGGAATATCATTCTCATTTAGATTCTTGATTTCTACATTCTTGAATATTTCATTCTGAGTATTAGTAAACCTGCATAATAAGGAATGTTATACAATGCGGCAAGTGCAGCTGTTTCAATATCGAAAAAGCGTTCGGCAACGACAAAAACAAGAATATTGTTTATGTACGTCATAGCAATGATACCATTAATTCTTGTT
>JAREAI010000130.1:0-13355 GCA_029240435.1 Nitrososphaeraceae archaeon
GGTGTAATAGCTATTGTATTGGCTATAGTGATAATCGCATCTCCTGTTATAGGAGCAGCTCTTGTAGGCATATTACTAGGAATAGCTCTGTTAATAATAGGCATTGAAATCATAGCAAGGGGTGTCTCTGGAAGAAAAATATCATTAACACGATCTTAGGGAGAGAATTGCTAATACACAAAAAATAATAATGATAATAATACCGTAACAAAAGTCTTTGCTCATCTAAATCAGATATGTTATGACCTCTGATTTGCTGAAATTTAAAACTGTATTTCAATTGTTGCGTACCTTCACTTTTTAACCGAAGTGAAATTCAGCTCTCAAACGATAACACTATGTGGCTTGCAATTCATTCTTTCATTGACATTTTTGTCTGTCTGCTGTTATGCTGCAAACTAAGAAGTATTGGTGCAGTATTCATATCTCTTCATAATTTTTATCATATTCAGGCTTTATTACACAAAGCATTGATTCTTTTTGTTTCTGCAATTAGACCATATCAACAGTCGGCTTGGTGAGATCAAGGATATTGTGCCTTTAGCAAGGTTTCTCGTCTTACCCGAAACAGGCTGGGTGACCGCAGACGTGAAAATATAGAAGTCAGCCGTAATTCTCACAGGCACAACTCTGTTAATCCTATTTTTACATACAGCCTTGTCGCCGGCGATTCCCACAATCGCTGAACAATTCAATGTAGATCAATCACTTGCAGCGTGGGTTATGTCTGTATATATGATATCTGGAGCGGTCATGACTATACTCATTGGAAAATTCAGTGACGTGTTTGGAGCAAGAAAGATGTTGGTATTGATGATGGTACTTTATACTATAGCTACGGCCTTGGCAGGATTATCTCAAGACATTTATACTTTGCTCGCGATTAGGGCGATCCAAGGAATTGCCATAGCAAATACACCCATAGCAATGAAGATAATAAGGGATCAGTTTCCGAAAGGAAAATTCTCAGTTGGTCAAAGTATCGTAACTTCCGCCTACTCAGGAGGAATGGCCTTAGGTGTAGTATTAGGACCAACTTTGGTAGAATCCACAGGTTGGCAAACCATTTTCTTCATTTGCGCTCCAATTGCCGCAATACTGTTGTTCTTATGCTGGCGAGGTCTTCCAATAGACGAGACTGCCAAGATAGGCGAAGTTGAGCAAATCAAAAAGAAGACCTCTAGCGACAATCCTAAGGCTGCTAGGAGGATAAGCGTAGACATCAAAGGAATAGTGACTATGGCAGTCGCATTGGTGTCTTTCCTAGTAGCAATAACCAATAGCGGTTCGTTGCCAGACAATATTATTGGATTTGCAATTCCGTTAATAATAGGAGTTGCATCACTAATTATTTTCTTGATGGTAGAAAGGAAGGCCAAAGATCCTTTGGTGCCGCTGAGATTACTTATGCAGCCAGCTGTATTTGCAGGTAACATTTCTATGCTAATGTTTGGTATCGTTCAGTACATCATTATAACTGCTGTACCTCAATTGGGTGCTGCCCCAGCGGGTTCCGGCCTCGGACTGGAAGCCAATGAGGTCGGTCTGCTACAATTGCCTTTTTCATTGGCAGTATTGATATTTGGACCAGTATTTGGAGTATTGTTGGCAAAACGACATTCACTTAACACCAAATTATTGGTTCCTGCCATGCTGATAATGTCTGTCTCATTCTTATTAGTTACGTTATTCCATTTTACATCATCAGAAGTAGCCGGGTCGCTATTTCTATTTGGAATAGGGGCTGCACTTCTGCCCATTACACTAATCAACATTATCATTTCTCTAACTCCGAAGGAACTTACTGGAATCTCGTCTGCTGCCACCAGTGACATGAGAGTAATAGGTGGAGCAATAGGGCCGGTAATAGCAACGGTAATTATATCTTCTATTCTGGTAAGCGTTGAAGTAGATGGCAGTGTCGGAGAGTACCCAAGTCCTAACACATTTAATATTGTCTTTATCGTTGGGCTCATGCTGTCTGTTGTGTCTACGATACTTGTAATGTTAATGCGCAGAAATGCAGTGAAAGCTCTTAGCCAGCAGAGATGAGATCCTTAGTACTAGTTATCAACATTCTCTAATAATGCACATAGATAAGGAAAATTAAAGCCAAGAACCATCCGTTCAAGACTAAATATCACGAAACTTACTTTCAAACCCATAAACTGATGGTCGTGAATAATAGTGTACTAAACGTTTAGATAGGCTAAAAATTAAAAGCAACTCAATAATAATTAAACATAAAAGCCACATTATAATGCAAAGCCAATTGAAGAAGCTAAACAAAAAACCATAGTGGAATGTCAAGCCAAGCTTATTAGCTTAGCAAAACTAAAAGCCCAATCGGATAGCACAGCCAAACATAATATGAGCAACTAAATGTAATAATCGTCGTCAAATAGTCGTCAGATAGATTCTGGAAAGGCTCTGGATTAATATCGATCAGCAATATATTTATCTATATTAAGTAAAACTGAGTATTATATATAGAAGGTAGTTAACTTAAAAATACATAAAAACAATAAGTTAACTTCTCCCTATGGTATATATATATATATATATTTATTTATACACGCTATAACTAACTGGTAACAGCCGACTATTCCTATGATGGCAGATAAAGACAGGATAGAGAGAGATATATTCTATAGCGTTTTAGGTCTTTATCAGGGGAGATATTATCAGGTAAATAAAGTAGGAACAGCAGTAGCAGCATGTACACAGGAACCAAGCTACCTCTACTATTTCTCCTGACGAGGATGACAAGTAATTAGTCAAATCTTGTTTGTTTGTTTGCTCTCTGGTAGTCATCCTAGTGGAAGCTATTCTTCTTAAGTCAGCATAGTCGTCATGGATATGATAATTCTTTAATTATTAATACGTATTTTTCGATAGCAAAATATAGTACTAGTTTGCATTTATAAATAAACAACCTAATCAGTGGAACATTTGGAATTGGATTATTGATATTAACTGTTGGCAGAAGGGCAAATCGTCGTATTAATTCATTAATTCATGAGCAGCATGAACTAATTAAAGCAATACATGAAATGCTTCAAGAACAAAACAGATTAACCAAAAATATAGATAAAATGTTGCGTTAAGGTAATAATAGCCTAGAATAACAGTAAGTGAAATCACACAGATACAACAAGTAGGTTGGGATCACTCCAGGCCGATATGCACTACTTTATATCACCTGCTAAATTACCGATTTTGTTTTGGTTACTATGGCTTACGGTTTCTTTTGGTCTTTATTGACCCTCCCAATTATTCTTCAACACTTTTTCTCTTTTTGTTTATTACTAATATCCATAATAAGTTCATGCTGTTCATGAATCATCTTATTCATTTTATCGATAATATCATGCTGTCGATGAATCTTTTCGTGAAGGCTGAAGGCCGCGGTCAGATCTTTTATCTAAAAATAGTATCAACAATCCAATTCCTAGAGCAGTTGCTACCTCTACTTCCTTATCTCTATAATCTCTGGTGCTTCAAAGATCCATAGCGGTATCACGGAGAAAACTAGCACTATAAGCCCGATAAGGACCAATTTTATCTCATTCATAGGGTGTCAGGTACAAGATACAGAGGTGTATTTACTTTTTGCAAACTTAAAACCGGACTGTTCTCTTACCAAATGAGATTGTCTGGTTTTGATACTACCTTCGCCCAATATTGATCAAGTATAAGGTAGTAAATATAATGTTCAGACGTATGTGAGAATAACAGGAACAATGCCGTACATGCATGTATCCTTTTTCCGTCGTCTCCGCTTTGATTCCTCTATTACTATTTGTCTCCTGTGGTTCCCATATTCTTAACTCACACTGGAGAGAGAATTGTGAATAGATCAATAGTTTATGGAATTATGTTCCTCAAAAAAAGTATAATAGGCACAGATTATAATGTTGAGCAATGAGGCAAGAACACGTAACTTTAAAAAATGTAGAGATTTCAGAATTATTTGATCTCATTAAGAAACACTTGGTAGAGATTGAACTGGATATAATCTATGAAGATAAGGAAAAAGATTATTGGAATTTAAAGGCGCACAAGGGTAGTGCAGGTAGTATTGTAGTTGGAAATATAAGAGATGTTGAGGTTATGATAAGTGGCAACAAGGAGAGAGGTCATGATTTAGTTTTGCGAACTGGCGCATGGGGGAAAGACATAATTGTTCCTACAGCTGTATGGGGCGCTGCCACTGCAGGAATAGCTACTATTCCAGTGGCTCTAGCGGAAATATATAGAGCACATGCATTTGAGAAACACTTCTGGGACTTTATTAGACAGACTACATCTGATATTGCAAAAGGAAAGTCGGAGATGTCTACCCCTGTAACAATCACGTCTTGATTCATTTTCCTTATATCCCAGGTTGTACTCTCGTATCCAATAATAGAGAGGATAGACGTATGTGATAAGTCCCCGAGACAAAGCATACTAGGGTTTCAAGTAGATTGTCTCGTCATGATTCCTCTACTACTTTTCATTTTTCTTTCTCAAATAGATGAAGTTCTTCTGTTTCGTTATTATAGGACCATTGCAGAAAACTGATAGAGTTGATAAAGTTAAAATAAGCTCGATGGCGTGTATCTAAAAATATTTGATATTGCTGTTGTTGTTGTTTTACTTCTCCTCCCTTCTTCAGATCAGATATACATGTTTACCACATACAGGGACTTATTAAATACTGAGTATCAAGGATTTTAATGATCAAGAATTCGCTGAAGATATCTTTCTTCTCAATGTATCAGCGTAACGATCTGATAGGAATTTTAGGAAGGCGAAGTTATCAGGAATAGAAACCCTCTTGCTTGAGGTCTGAAGCTCGTTTACTAACCTACTAACAGGTCCTCCCGATGAGTTGGTTGCACTCAATACAACCTTCCTAATTATATCATGTCTAGATTTTTTTATTCTGTTATATGGAATATTGTCAACAGCAGCCATAACGAAGATATTGGGCATATCTTCCTGAACGTCATCCTCTATATCCTCCCAGTCATCTTGTATATCAAGCAGCGCCTGATTATAATGAAGAACTAAAGCGACATTTTCATTAAAGCTTGGAAGCTTCGCATCCAAAACCTTTGCATAGACTAGTGAGGCATCTGATGATTTTGATAGATTAAAATGTCTTATTTCGGTATAGGAGAAAGTATAATTTTTAAGTATACGACGTTTTATAATTTGCTCAAATTTCCAAAATGCCGAAAACTGCCCTAATAAATAATCTATAGAATAAATGAGATGTTGCGCATCACATTCGGATTGTAGAAATTCATTTACTGATTTATGCACTTGCTTTGCGAGCAAAGCATATCTATCATTCCCAGTCTCATAGAATCTATCTGAGAGAAGAATGTACCTAGTTAACGACCTTATTATCCTATATACCCATAATGCCTCGGCTATATTTTTTGTATCGAAGTAGGCAGCTATAAAGTAGGTAGGATCCTGTGCATTTTCATCAATGGCTGGAAATGAATTATCTAAATTCCGGTCAAAGCTGCTTAATAATGCACTTAAAGACACCATCTGCTTTACGAAAAGTAGAGTATCAGTGGTAGAGTTTAGATCTCTTATTAACTTAGAAATTTTATCTAAATAGACTCTGTTTTCAAAATCGCTAAGCTTAGATGTGATTTCCATTATTTAATAATATGATTTCTGCAGTCATCTCAAAATTATAAATATTACGGCACCATAGCAAGCTGTATTAACTTAGCGATAAAGCTTTAGCTGCGAACATTCTCTATATTCGACGTAAGATGTCAGCGGGATCCTCAAAACTCGATTTGTTTATGCCTCATGCTAGCTATCTGGGAATGATCTTTAAATAGAAAGCGGGGATGTTGCTAAAGAATGAATATGCGGAAGAATACTAAAGGCTCGAACTTGCTCATAATCGTAGGAATCCTGGTATGACGCGCGATCTTGTGAAATGACACGAGTAACAATGATTACATCTAAGACAAATATGAGGGGTCCTCTTGTTACGGTCTATGCACTCTCCGTATTGCGAAGTGTAACCACATGAAGTCAGGTACTCGTGCATGATCTAAACTGCCTAACATAATTTGATACAACTGTCCATCTCCTTTGTATTACTTTTACGGATTTTGACCAAAATTTCAATAAATAAATAGCAAAACTTAATGGTAACATATGATCGTTATAGGACATGTCCTATACACAATATAACACAATAGCTGGAAGGTTTGTTGAAGAAATATTTAATGCGCGGAAAACAGAGCTGGCAAAGAACTTCGTTACGCCTGATATAATTTACCATGGGATGGGTGAAGAGGTTAGGAGTCTGGAGGAATTCAAACAGTGGGTGGCCGAAGATCTCTCCGCATTTCCAGATATGAAGGTCACAATACTAGATGAATTTGGAGAACAAAACAAAATTGCCATTAGGTGGACCTTAAAAGCTACACATGAAAAGGACTTTGCTGACTTTCCTGCCACTCATAAGAAGTTTGAGACTCAAGGAGTCGATATCTTTTATTTTGAGGGAGACAAAATCAAGGAGGCATGGACTATATGTGACATGTCTGTATTGGCCCAGTGATCAAAGTGTTGTTCGAAGTTACTAAAGTTCTATATATATTGGGATTGACATTTTGGAATCAACTCATCTGATATCACTACACTTTCACTACAGGTTAATATCATCGTCATCGGATTAATAATCTCTATCAATTTAGGCAAAATTATTTATACGTATCTGGAATGGTAGTGGCTCTTCTCAACCTTATCTTTGTCGAACATGTCCCCCTATAGAACCAGCTGAATTGTTTGATTATTATTATTCATGTATGAAAGCTGGGATTATGCAATCTTCGAAATGTTCACAAACGGCTATGCTAATTGATTTTATGCGTAACAGAGGAATTAAATTTGATAATATGAAAAGGTAGAAGCATCTAAATCAAGAGCCTAATTAATAAATTTTCAAATGGGTTCTAAAAAATCTGGTGTTAAATGATTCAATTCTACGGCTTGTGGATCTTACAAAATTATAGTTAAAACGTTAACCGTTCATCTAGTCTAGTTGCAGCCTATAGCTTATATCTTTGATAACAAGTCCGCCTTGAGTTTCTGAAATTCTTCTTCCGTTAATATTCCTTGTTGTTTGAGATCGCCATATTTTTTCAACTTCTGAGTGAGGTCTTCCTGCTGTGGTTGGGGATGTTGTTTTTGTTGTTGTAGTGCTTCGATTTGCCTTTGCTGTGCCTCTATTTGTCGTTGTGCTTGTTGTTGTTGAGCTTCATATGCTTGGCTTTGTTCGTTCATCTCATTTCCCATACGGCGTCTGGCTATACCTGCTCCTAAAGCTGCTGAAGCCCATCTCCCTCTCATAATCTTCAAGAGAAGATAGGGAGTTAATATACTTTCTGAAAGGGAGTTCAGCCCTATTAACTTAGCAATAGATCTATACTTGCGAATATTTCCTAATACTGTATGATGAACATGTGAGCAGCATGACAGACCGTCTGCAGAGGTAATAATGTGCAAGGACTTGTCCTGCATAAAGAAGATCCCAACATATTGAAGACCAGCTAAAAGAATTTGTAACTGTCTTATCTATAATATTAGAAGTGTAACTGCCAATGTTATAACTGCTAGAACCAAGCCAAACATGATGGGATTGGCTATAATAGCTATTGATATAGCCACACTTAGCGCTCCTACCCCAATAATCAACCCTTTTGAAAATATCGGTATCTCTCTAGAAATTCCTTGTACAATTCTAGCAATACCACCTATCATTAGAGCAACAGCTCCTAGAATTACCAAAGATACAGACGTTAAGATTGGAAACTGCATAAGAAAGATCGAGATGCCTATAATAACTACTCCAAGTACTATATCAATAATGCGGGTTTTTCTTGATGAAACGGGAGATAACCCAATAGCAATCCTTTCAATCCCGACAACCAGTAATACTAGCGACATAAAAAGAATTAGGATTAAAAAGGCAATTCCTGGAAATATGACCAAAAATAATAGAATTACCACTGAAAGTAAAACAACTATGGAACCAAAGACAATCTGCAACATTCGCAGCCAAGGCGGCGATCTTATTGTTTGCACTTGGAGAACACAACTTCCTGTTATATATATATAGATGATGATACATACGTATTCCTTTATGGCATTCCTTAGACAAATTTTTCTTCTCCCACATTAAGTATTGACTAACATAGTTTCTAGGTTCTTGCTTTATCAGTAGTTCCCAAGTCTACTAATCTGAGTTTCTCAAGAAATTTGTTGATTCCTTGTGCGGTATCATACAAAAGGAATCAGTTACAAAGCAGGTTAGTTATTCATTCATGTCTACTATATCTATAAGCCTATAGAAGAGGATAACATAAACATAAGATGGATGGATATCTGCTGGGAGCTCCTGACGAGCATAGTCGGTAAGCTCTAATTTCTAACGGTTGTTAACTTCCCCTCGGATGTATATCTTATACTTTTTCTTGGACTGTATTAAGGAGTAGGAGTTGGTATACTCTCTAGACTATTAGCACTCATTGTGCCTGATTCTTCTTTCAATGTAGCACTAGCTTATCTAGATCCTTGATTGACATATAGAAATCATGTACTGCTATTGTTGATTTACAGAGCTCCGATAAACAATCTTTTTGTAGATTTGGATTGTCTGAATTTTCTTCTACTAACTTCCATAGTCTTTTATGAATCAAGAGCTATAAACATCAACGGTGGAAGAAACTTCTGGAGAAACTACTACTTTTGTTTCCTATGCTACGGGATTTAATGCAATATTTTTACTTGCTGGACTTGTGTTATCAAGGATGATAATATCATTCATGGCAATTAACAGTCGAAAAGGATTATCAATGGGAGTGCAAACGAATAGAGATGAATATAAAAGATAACTCGACTGGACGGCTCTGTAGAAATCAACGATTTTTCTCATAATATTCTATCATACAAGCTTTGTAAGAGTATGGTACCATATACTTAGTGAAACAATCAAGATATATCAGATTAGCAAATACCATGTTATGTGTTATAAGAAATGCTAGAATACCGCTAATCTCCATAGAAAGAGTAATCACATCTTCACTGTTTGGCAACATATATGGAGTATTACTTCCAATAAGACAATACGAAGGTAAAAAGTTATAGAGTGTTTGTAGAATGACTAGTTGAAGCGTATTACCTCAGAATTTTTCTTCAATTATCACATATATACCACACAATTTACTACTACATTGCAGAAATTCACAGAAAGATTCAGTTGAATATTATTATAAAAATAGTTTATATAAACGGTAGCCAATCACGATATTTGAAAGTAATAAATTATGGTAGAATCTGGTGAAGGGATAGCTCATATTTTCCTAGAGCAGCTGATTGAATACACAGTTATTGCCCTTGAAATTATAATTACGATCATTATAATAATAATTGTCGGAATTGCTCTGGCGAATCTGTTCAAAATTATGGTTTCAACACTTATAAATAAAGAAGAAAAAGAAAAGCAACGAGAATATTTAGGTCAGTTAGTAAGACGTATGCTAAGGGGCCTTTTAATATCGCTAGATTTCTTAGTCGCTGCTGACCTTTTGAAAAGTATTCTAGTTCCTTCAGTAACTGAACTTATAATATTAGCATTTGTTGTAGCGATAAGAATAGTACTTAGCTGGTCGCTGTCAAAAGAAATTGAGAGTTATGCAAGGCAAAAAAAAGCTCTATAGTTACTAAGTAGGTGGGAGCTATTGATATTTTACAAATAGCAACATATATCCTCGGTACTAAAACGTATAGGTATTGATTTATGTGGCCAGCAAATCACAGCTCAACGATCACAGCCCAATGAAAAAGAGATGTCCTACACATTCAGGGTAATATGTCTTTTATGAGTTTTGCTTAATCTCTAAGCTTTAAGCGTACTTTTATTATGATTAAATTACCCAATTTTTGTGGCATTAGTCTTGCTGTTGAAATATTAATTGCAAAGGAAAACACAAATTCCCATATCATTAATAAACCTTCTAGAACTATAAATCGTAATAATAATATTCTTATAATACCTACCAATTGTATATGTTTTGAATATCAAATATGCCATCACCATATAGTAATAGATCAAGATCTGCAATCAGCATTATCGCAATAATAGCCATATATATAATCACATCATTTTCATTTAGCACTGTTGAAGCACAGAATATGACCAATCAAACTGCTGGACGACCGAGTATTAATGATATCATCTCTGTAATTTGTGCTAGTGATGCTACTGGAGAAGATAATAATACTTCCAGTACTACTAATTCTACAACTCAAACAGCAGTTGATATAAGATGTCTTTTACGAGAAGCACGCAATGCAATAGCTGAAGATGCTACTAATGAAGCCCTTCAGCTAATAGATGCAGCAGAGAAAGAATTGCTATCTGCATTTGGGGACAATAATCTGTCGTCGTCGTCATCACCTTCTACAGGCAATGTCAATATACAGTAGTAGTAATATTGCTGTATATATATATATATATATATGGATCAGAAATATATGTATGCGATAATACAAATATTATCAAGTCATATTGAATCTCTGATCTTGTAATTATGTTGATAAACTAAATAGTATAACAAAAAGGGGGAATGATTGAATAATACTAATCCTAAAGATGAAATACCTAATAATACAAACTTGGCCGAAAAACTTACAATATCTACAAAGAATAATTTTAAGTATCGATATTTGAGTAGAGATCAATTATTGTACGCAGATTACAGATGATCCAAAAGGACCTATCATCTAATGATGAAAAAAGTAAAAATAACTCAAATACTGATGGCAAATATATATTAAGATCATACTATTCACCTGCATGATTTCTAATATAATATGCTCTCTACTCTACTTTACCTTGTAAACCAAAAGAGACTGCATTGGAAAGAAAACATCAATAACGCTAATTAGGGTAAGAAAATATATAAATTATGTCTTGCATCAACACTATCTTTTATGCACAATCAGATAACTATAGATGTTAGTTCCTGTCTTATATATTAGTATAAGGATAAATGAAGAATTAGTCCATTTAGAGTAAGGAAGTTTTTTGACAATACATCTTTTCTATTAATTGACTACCAGCATGCACATTATATTAGAGAAAATCTATATATTTGTATAAAAGAAGAAGATACTAGATATAGTCATTACAAAAATGCATACATTATAGAAAAGAAATTTAAATATATCTATTTACATCTATATCTATACACATAGCTATTATTAATGAATCAGATATTCCATTCATTTATTACAGCGCCTATAGTCCATGCTGATAATTCTTCTGTATCTTTCTCTTGTCGTCTTGCAATTTCCATTTCTTCTTCTGTGGTATCATCCCTTTGTTCTCCATGATACTCTTTTTCCAGATCATCTCTTCTATCTTCATCTGTAGTGAAGATAGCTTCACATTCAAAGCATTGAAAATCAGAGGTTACTTTTGGTATATTACCAGATATGTCATTGGATGAACCAAAATTGTTAGCCATTTATAATTAATATTATATATATATATATATATAGATATTTATTTGCACCAGAATGAAAGGTTTGAATTACAATTCTGCAAAAGAAGCTTAACATGCCCAGTATATGAACAAAGCTAGTAGTAACGCACAATACATCTTGCCAGAAATTTATGTTGATCATAGCCTGCTATCTATAGGAATTTTATTTCCATTATCAAGACCATTAACAGCTTAGCATATGATGAGGAACTGCAAATGCAACGGACCTGACTTGTACAGAAGTTAAAGAAATTTATCTTTTGGATTATTTTATAATCTTCTTTCTATCCAATCAATCATATAATACAGGGATAATGATCCATCTCTTGAATCGAAAGGATTGGAGAAGAGATTTTTCATATCATTTGGCATTTTGGTTCTCTCTTGATACGAATTGCTAGTCATGAATCAGAACACGTTTGTAGATGTTGACCTAGTCAATGGCCCAGACCTTCAAAATTGAGGAGTCATATCTTGCAAAATCAATAACTATTGTGTATCTCCTTTCTGTACGTGCTCTAACATCATATGTCTCTGCATATCACCCAAGCTATCAAACTGCCGTCCACATGAACTGCATTTGTATTGCTTAGAAAGATCGTCATTATCCTGCTGGCCTTTTTCAGATGAATTCAATTGACCTAGATTCACCTCTCTCTTTTTGCGATATAGATCATCTCATTATTACTGTTACATATAATGTAATATCATTGATAAGAGTTTAATACAAATATTTCTAAGATAAAGATGGTTTTTAATTTTTCTTTATAAACTATAAGCTAAACTAAAATTATCGAATGAATAATAACAACAACATATATTATGTTATCTGAAAATTTTTGGATTTCAATTAGGTTCCTATCCCCAGCTCATTCGGCTCTGTTAACTTAAGCAAATCACCTTCCTATTATAATAATCAACAAATAGATGAAACCAGTTTACAACATGATTTCTTCTTTTTATGAATCTCTTTGATATTGCTTTTGAAGTATTTCTATATATATATATATATATATTATAAACCTAAAAAGTATAAGTATAAACTATAGCCTCTGTCATTTACAGATGTTCTCTATTTCTTTTTCTATAAAGCAATATGAAGAATAGAGCAGCTGCGGCTATAGCTTTTTACTTAAGTTAACAGAGCCACCAAATTTGACATAGATCAATTAGATAATCATTAGTCAATGTGGTATGGCTAACATTAACTATAATGTGAGGTAGTAGTATTTGTCAGAACATCAACTACCAAACCAAGATCCAAGTTAAGTTAGAACTTCAGAAGAGAATCCATATTTAAGTTGATATAATATGCCCATTCTTAGAATTTCTAAATTAACCATTTTTCTGATGATGATGAAATGCTTGGCCTAGCAACGTCATAGTGGGAACCATGATTACTGGGAATATGATTGCCATCTGAATGTTAATAAACGCTATTCCTATTGAGATGGCATAAAGCGATGGAATTACCGAAAGGATACTGTACATATATCTATTATCATTTTTTTTTAATTCTATAGTCATCATATTTCTGTGTCTTAATAGGTATATCCATAACAGTACTAATAATATACCATTTACGATCTGCAGAGAAGCTAGAGATGTTATTGAGGGCTGGACTTGGTACTGAAATAGAGCAACACTAAAGACTGGTGTAAGTAATACAAGTATAAAGAACGTCAGTGAAACCCAGACTACTATTTCATTAGATTCCTTTAAATGATCAAGAATTTTCGTATAAATTACCCAAAAAACGATGATTACGAAGAAGCT